>JAWOBW010000292.1:0-4948 GCA_046484105.1 Bacillota bacterium | reverse complement strand
AATCCCTCTCATCCCCGTGGAAACAACCCTCATATGTAGCGTAACCTGCTGTATTACGATCTGTCAAAGTGCGCCAGGAGGGGGGATTGAGTGACGTTGCCGGGGCACTCGGCGGCCGAGAAGGCGGCAGTTGGCTGCGAAATACTGGTCTGCTGCGGATGCAACTTGAGGGGGTGGTGCAGCTGTTTCTGCACCCTCCGGCCCGTGGGTGAAAGCGCGGCGCAGGATCTGCCGGCCACCACTTTGAAGATGCGGATTGACTGCACAATCATCACAGACTGCACTGGGAGAGTTGTGAGCGTGTGTCACGTCAATTCCATGGCCTCGATATACCTCTCCACCACCGCCTCCTTGGCGAGTCCCGTGATGCTGTGATGTCTCTTGGGCCTGCAGCGGACCAGGCGCAGTATCTGCGCGAGCTCGTAGGGAGAGTAGAGGTTGTCGCGATGGACAATCTCGGGGAAACACATTGCGTCGGGGGCGATCGGCACTGCACCCAGATATATCGCCTCGATCAGGGAGACGGGCAGGTTGTCACAGATTGAGGTTGTGACCACTGTGGCTGCGCGGGCCAGGTTCTGATGGTACTGCTCCTTGGTTGCGTTCGCCACAAACTGCAGGCCGACTCTCATTCCGATTTCCCGAAGTCTTCGCGCCCGGGGGCAGATGGCGGCAACCATCCTCTCGTCCTGGGCGTGTAAGTGCCAGACTTCGTAGCCCGAGGAGATCAGCTGCCTCGCCACCTCAATTTCTATCAGTGGCAGGCGTTCGCAGGAGAAGCGCTGGTTGAAGGCAACCAGATTCTCATCTTTCTGTACGTCGAGATACGGTTCATAGACACTGTAGTCCATGGGAAACCCGGTCAGCACGAATCGACCTGCGTGTTCATCGTAGCTGCGTACTGCATTGTCGTAAGACCAGCGAGAGCTCAGAAACAGCCCGTCATAGTGAGCGAAGCGGCGATTCTCCTGCAAGTCAACTCCCTGCAGTACCGCGGGTTCAAAGGGAAAACATGTGAGCCCGTGGATGTGTCCGTACTTTCGGCCTGCCCGGTGTTCAACCAGGTCGATGGCCGGATTCTGCGCCATGGAGAACAGCCACACGTCACGGGTAGAACTCCTGATTTCCTGCAGCTTCCGCAGGCTGCTCTCGATGTCAGGTGAGGTGTAGTCGGTGACTATCTGGAGGTACTCAATGCCGTGCCGTTTCAATTCGGAACAGACGGCCTGGTTATAGTACTTGTGCCAGTGTCCGTCCCAGCCGGGATATGTGACGAAGTACAGCATACCATACTACCTGCCCTTCCGCTCTATGTCTGCCTTCTCACGCGAGCTTCATTTGCCAAGCATTGTTGACGACTGCAGCCGGTCATACTGTTCAACCCTGTGGGCCGGATTTGCCTTCACCTCCTGATCATCCCGCTCGCGGGGGGAGGAGAATCCGGGTGAATGGATTCTGGAGACTACTACGACCCGGGCGTCACAGGTACCGCCCCTGTGTAGATTGCCGCAACCGGGAAGATGACCAGCGCTCCTCCTCGTGAAACCGATAATGTTCACCTGCTCGGAGTCAAAGGAAAGCGCGCTCACCGCAGGCGTGGTGCAGTGCTGGTGCTGTCCGAATCTGGATGCTGCTCAATGAGACCGGCACAGGCGGGTGCTAACGAGGCATCCAGAGCCACTCGGTGGAACCTCAGGGATCTGCCCTGCGTCTCCGACCGGATTCCTCGCTGGTACGGGCTTAGGTGATGGCTCCTGTTTCCAGGCCCCGAGACGAAGTGCACGACAGCTCACGGTCCCTCCGAGTGCCTGTGGTGTTCAATGATTTCGGCAAGCGCCCCGGAGAGAGAACGCCCGGGGTTGTAACCGAGATCGCGAAGCCTGCTGATGTCCGGAATCCGTCGCGAGGTTTCCTCGAAGTCGGCGCCGAAGGCCTCCTCGAAGGGAATCAGACGGATATCTGAGCTCGAACCGCTGAGGGCGATGATTCGTTCCGCCAACTCGAGTATTGAGATCTCCTCTGTTCCTCCGATGTTGTACGCCCTGCCGCTTTCTCCCCGGTTCATGACCAGCTGGAGACCATCCAGGGCGTCTTCAATGTGAACGAAGGTCCTGGTCTGTTCCCCTGTTCCGTACACAGGGAGAGGTTCGCTCCGCAGCGCCCGTTGCACGAACCTGGGAACGACCATCCCGTAAACTCCCTTCTGGAAAGGGCCTATGACGTTGAAGAATCGTCCGAGCTTTACCGGTATCCCGTGTTCGCGAAAGTAGGCCATGGCGAGATGATCCTCGACCAGCTTCGCCGCTGAGTAGAGCCAGCTGGCCCTGTCACAGCCTCCCAGCAGGGAATCGTCGTCCTCGCGCACAGGTATCTTCCGCAGTTTACCGTGCACGGCGGATGATGAGGCGATGAAGGTTTCGCGGCAAAACGCCCGCGCCCCTCGCAGGACGTTGTCAGTTCCGACGAAACTGACCCGAAGTGTCTCGATACCTCTCTGCATTGCCAGGCGCACTCCGACCACGGCGGCCAGGTGCACTATGTGGTCACATTGAGAAGAGAGCGACAGGACAAGCGACTCGTCGAGCACACTCCCATTGACCAGCTCTGCCCCGGCCGACCGCAGTCGGCCGTCTTCTCCGGAGGACAGATCGTCCAGGACGGTGACCTGGTGGCCTTCCTTCAACAGCCTCAGTGTCAGGTGTGTGCCGATGAAGCCGGCCCCGCCGGTGATGAGGTAGCGCAGTGTTGCTCCTCCTTTCGTCTGCTTTCCAGCTTATGAAACTCGGCGCCTTCGGTTCCTACGATCGGAGCATTTCCAGTGCAGTAACACGCCGGGTGCGTGGGACATACCTGTGTTACAGAACTCAGCAACTGATCCAGAGGTGAGAGAATGATTGAAAGCAAGATCAGGTTAGGAACAGCCCGGGTGGCGACGGTGGGACTGGGTTATGTTGGCCTGCCGCTCGCACTGCTCTGCAGTCGTGCGGGATACTCAGTCCTGGGTGTGGACAGGGATCGGGAGAAGGTAGCGGCAATCGATAGCGGGAAGTCGTATGTCACTGGTGTCACCGATGCCGAGCTGCAGAGTTGCCTGTCAGAGCAGCGCCTCACGGTTTCCCCGGACATCACCCTGTGTGGAGAGTGTGACGTAGTGCTGATCTCAGTGCAGACGCCCCTGTCCGCCGACGGGGGACCTGACTACGGCCCTCTCCTGTCGGCGGTGCAGTCAGTGTCCGAGAATATGAGAGGACCGCAGCTGGTGATCGTGGAAAGCACTGTGGGGCCGGGTACCATGGAGAGGGAAGTGCGGCCGCTCTTGACGCGGGAGAACAGGAAGGTAGGAGTTGATTTCCTCCTCGGCTATTCACCAGAGAGGCTTGATCCGGGCAACGAGCAATTCGACCTGGGCAACACTACCCGCCTGGTCTCCGGGGTCACCGGAAGGTGTCGGGAGGCGACGCAGCAGTTCTACCAGTATCTCGGGATTCCCACCGTTGTCGTCAGCTGTCCCGCCGTCGCCGAGATGGCGAAGCTGTTGGAGAACGCGTATCGGGATGTGAACGTAGCATTCATAAATGAAATGGCCCGCATATGCGCCGCCAACCGCATAGACATCTGGGAAGTGACATCGGCAGCTGCCACCAAGCCCTACGGCTTCTCAGCCTTTCATCCCGGGCCGGGCGTCGGGGGGCACTGCATACCCGTTGACAGTGTATACTACCTGGAATGGGCCAGGCAGACGGGACATCTCGCCCCGCTGGCGGAGATGGCACGGGCGGTCAACCGGTCAATGCCGGGCTATACCCTGAATCTCATTGAGGAGAGTCTCGCCAGAGAGGGCAAGAATCTTTCCGGAAGCGAGGTATTGTGTCTCGGGGTCACATACAAGCGGGATGTGGATGATGTGCGAGAGTCGCCCTCCCTGAAGCTGATGGAGCTGCTGTTGGCCCGGGGGGCGAGGGTGGCCTTCTGTGACCCTTTCTTCAACCGGGTCCTCGTGGGCAATGTTCTCCTGCAGGGTGTCAACCTGGAGGATCGAGTCCTCAGTGAGGCAGACTGCGTGGTCTTGGCTGTGGATCACAGTCAGTTCGATCCCGCCCATCTGGCAGCACGGTGCTCACTGCTGGTCGATCTCACGGGGGTAACGTTTCGAGCAGGGGTGCACAGTGACAGTGTAGTGCGGCTGTTTGGCGGCAATACTGGCTGAGCCGCGGTGATCCCGTCTCTGTACGGTAGGAGAGCCGCTAATCTGCCCGAATGAGGTCTCTGCGGCGGATACTGATCCCATTGCTGTTCTGCCTGACTCCGCGAGGAGACTGTTCTGGTCACGAGCATCTAGCCGCTTACTCCCAAGCTGCCAGGACGGCTTCAAGTCCGTCACCCGTCCACCTGCCCGCAGCCCGTGTCTTTCATCATCTGTTCCCGGAGCGTTTCCGGTCGGCCTCCGTGTTTGCCCTCTCCCGGCCATGCGCTTCTGACGTGCAGCGGTGTTTGTTGACGTAGCCAGACGACTTCAGTAGTATAGACACTGGGCAAGGAAATACGGGATGCGAAATATTGTTCTGGGCCGCCCGGCAGAGTCTCTCCAGAGATCCGCAGGCGGTTGTTTCCATGGAGAGGAAGGCGCTGGGTATGGATCCCACCATAGAAACCATCACTACCGTTGCGAAGACGCCTCAAGAGATCCCGACTGGATCCGAGGAACAACTACAGGCCGGCCCCATGGCCGTTCTGGTCGGCACTCACGCCCTGAATGACTCCTACACTTCGTTTCTCAGCAACCTGCTTCCCCTGCTCATGGACAAGTTCGGCCTGTCTTATGCGCTGGCCGGTCTTCTGCAATCTGTGTTGAACATATCAACTTCCCTGGCGCAGCCGGTCTTTGGCTTTCTCACTGACAGGAGCAAGCGTGTCCCCTTCATCATTCTCGGCCCGGCATTCACCGCTC
>JAWOBW010000252.1:0-25270 GCA_046484105.1 Bacillota bacterium | reverse complement strand
GCTCGGGATGATGACTGCCCCGCCCCGGGGATGCACCCGCTGCAGTCGAGCCCACCTTGGCCTCGATAACCACGGGTCCGCCCAGCAGCCCGCACACCGCCAGCGGATACAACCCCAGCAGGGCCGTCGCCGCCAGGCATCCGGGCCCGGCCGCGCAGGAGGCTCCCCGCAGATCTTCCCGACCAGTCTCGGGCAGGGCGTAGACGAACCTACTCGCCCAGGGAGATTCCTCCCCGAGGTGGGGGTAGTATCGGCGGGCCAGCTCCCGGTCCCGGAGGCGGAAGTCGGCACTGAGGTCAATGACCTTCTCCCCCAGCGGGCCCAGAATCTCGATTCTCTCCCTGAGCCGGCCGTGGGGCAGGGCACAGAATAGTACATCCACCTCCCGCAGGTCGTCGACCGAGCAGAACTTGAGGTCGGTGTGACCGCGCAGGTTGGGATGTCGCTGATGCAGGTAGCGACCCCGCGCAGACTCCGAGGTGACCCAGGTCACCTCGGCCACCGGGTGGCGCAGGAGGATGCGCAGGAGCTCACCCCCGACATAGCCAGAGCCGCCGACAATCCCCACCCGCAGCTCACTCATCGATATCTCCCCCGATTAGGGAAATGACGTACCGGGCTATCGCGTCGGGAATGTCCACGCCGGTGGGTTCGATCGAATTGCGGAACTCCATGGTGTGGTTGACCTCGTTGATGAGCAGGCCGTCTTCTCCCTCGAGTAAATCGACGGCCAGGACCCCGCCCCCCACCGCCTCAGAGGCCCGCCGACACAGCGAGGCCAATTCCCCGGTGACCGGGCAGTCCTCCGCCCGGCCACCCCGTGCCGTGTTGGTCAGCCAGTTGTCGGAGTGGCGGTAGATGGCGGCAACCGTCTCGGTGCCGATCACGAAGGCGCGTATATCGCGGCCGGGCTTGTCCACGTACTTCTGCAGGTAGAAGATACCGTGCCCGTAGGATCCCAGCAGCGACTTGTGTTCGAGCACCGCCTCGGCGGCATCGCGATCGTTCAGGCGGGCGAGGAGGCGCCCCCAGGAACCGACGACCGGCTTGAGCACGACGGGGTATCGCATGTTCTCAATCGCCTCGAGGGCCGACCGGGGATCCACCGCGGCCGACGTCTCGGGCACCGGCAGCCCGGCGGCCTGAAGGGCGAGGGTAGTTGACAGCTTGTCCCCACAGCGCCTGATCACCTCCGCGCTGTTGACGGTGGTGACGCCCCAGCTGTTGAGAATCGCGGCGATGGCCAACTGCTTCGACTGCGATATGCAGCGCAGCAGCACCACGCTGCAGGACTTCAGCGGGTGGTCAGAACTGGCACCGCCGCCGACCGGGAAGATGAGGTCCCGCTCGTCATGACGTTCAACTGTGAGCCCTCTCTCCCCCAGGGCGCGCAGCAGCAGTTTCTCCTCAACCCGGACCCGCGAACAGACCACTGCTATAGTAGGACTCACTCTCCCCAATCCTCCTCCAACTCCGGGGCCAGTTCCACGACCAGCGGCTGCAGGGAGGTGACCTCCAGCTCGGCACCGCATTCCGGACAGGGCACCAGCTCGCCCTCCACCACATCTGTCAGAGTCATCCGCGCCTCACACTCGGGACATAAAGCTGTCAATGATGACACTCCTTTCAGTTGCGACGGGGATCGAGAAGAGGGGCAAAAAAAGGACGCCGGGGAACAGTCGTCCCCAGCGTCCGCGGCTGGTCAAACCATCCCTCACTCTCCCCATCGTGAGATAGCTCTTCACCGCGGCTCGGGGATTTGCGCCGCGGCGACAGTCCTGCGGCTTTCGCCCACAGGCCCAGCTGCCCGCACCGGCATGCTGACAGCTTCGGCAAAACTCCCTTTCACCCGGCTTCATCGCCGCCCCGCTCGACCCGGTTACTGATGAGTTTCGCTCCTCTACCTCACTCCCGGTTGAGAGTGAGGCAATTGTTCAATTGTCAGATGAACACCGTTTCGTTCACCATGTTCACCATTGTAGTGCGCGGCGAAAGTGGTATCAAACACCCATGGCCCGCGGCGGGCAAGGTCGCCGCCGATTCCACCATTGTTGCCCCACCGGGCCGGGAGGAACTGCCCACCGACGGCGAGAATGTATCAGGGAAACTAACGGCAAAGGGAGGTCGCAATGATAATCCTACACGCAGCCGTCGACAGTAAAGATCGGTTCCTCCTCTGGGGGGAGACCCGGAGGGAATCCCCCGCCGGAGAGGGGATGCGCCCCCTGCCCTCCGGGGCCGGAAGTCGTGACCTCGAGGAGGCACTCCGGGATGCCGGTCTCGATCTTCACCCTGCACCTCAGGAGATAGTCATGTGGATGCCGGAGACGGCGGGTCGGCTGGTTCCCTCGAGCCGGCTCGTGGCTGACCCTCCGACACCCTCCGACGATCCGGCCATTTCGCCCTGGGATGTGCAGGCGCTGTACCTGCCCGTCAAAGATGCAATTGAGCTCCTTCTCGCCTGTCAACAGAGGCGCCTGCTGGCCCGCGGAGTGGTCATGGGCGACGATCTCGCGTACTGGTCCGGCGCTGTCCCCTTCGCCTCTGCGCTCATCGGGGCCGGCCGATTCCTCCCCGGAGTGAGCCTGAAGGACGGCACGTACCGCGCCACCTGGGAACCCGTCTTCACCCCCAGGGCCTCGGAGCAGCGGGCCCGACTGGCCCGGGCGATGCCCGGCGCCTGCCGGGCAGCGACCGATTCCCACGAGGCCCCTCCCGACGCCTCCCCGGTGTCGGTGCTCACCGGCTTCATCCGCTCCATCGTTGATGCCCTGATGCGCGAGCAGGCACCCCCGTCCGAGGAAGGACCGACCCTGCACGACCGATGGCTCATCGCCCTGCACAGCCCCGACGGGACCCTGGAGGGAGAGCCGGAGGAGCTGGAGGAGTTCGCCGCCGCGGTCCGCCGCTGGCAGCGGCGACTGACCATCTCGTCCTCCGCCCCTTTCTCCCTGGTCCTGCGCCTCGAGGAACCGGACGGTGCCGATGATGAATGGACCGTCCGGTACATGCTGCGCGCCGTCGACGATCCCAGCCTGCTCCTGCCCGCGGACGCCGTCTGGAGCGGTGGGGACGTCGCCCCCGGCATCGACGCGGGACAGATCCTACTGGCGGGGCTGGGCCAGGCCGCGGCCCTCTGCCCGGAGATATCCCGCAGTCTCAGATCGGCCCGACCGGCCGGGTTCCAGCTGGATACCGCCGGAGCCTATCGCTTTCTCACCCGCCGGGCGCCTGCACTCAGAGCGGCGGGGTTCGCAATCATCCTGCCCTCCTGGTGGACCGAGGGTGGGGCCCGCGCCCGCCCGGCGCCCCGGCCGAGGATCGCCAGCCCTTCCATGACGTCCGGATCCGGGCTCTCTCTCGATGACATGGTGGAGCTGGACTGGGAGGTGGCCGTGGGCGACGAGACCCTGTCGCGCGAGGAGCTGGAGGCCCTGGCCGACCTCAAGGTCCCGCTGGTGAAGATGCGCGGGCAGTGGACCGAGTTCACCCCGGCCGATGTTAAGGCAATCCGGCGGCTGTGGGAGCAGGGCCCGCAGCAGCGAAGGGCTCGGGAGGTGCTCCCCCTGGCCCTGGAGAGCGACGGGGAGACCTCCGCCTCCGGCTGGGTCGCCGATCTACTGGAGCAGCTGTCCGGTGAATGTCGCGTGGAGGAGCTGCCCCAACCCACCCCCTTCCGTGGCAGCCTCCGCCCCTACCAGCTGCGTGGGTACTCGTGGCTGAGCTTTCTCAGCCGGTGGGGGCTCGGCGGGTGCCTGGCCGACGACATGGGACTGGGTAAGACCGTGCAGACCCTGGCCCTGATACAGAAGAACTGGGAAGAAGGGCCGGACCGCCGCCCGACGCTGATAATATGCCCGACCTCGGTTCTGGCCAACTGGCGTCGGGAGGCATCCCGATTCACCCCCGATCTTCCGCTTCTCCTTCACCACGGGCCCGACAGGAACAGGAAGCCCGCCGCCTTCAGAAAGCAGGTCGCGAAGTGCGCAATCGTGCTGTCCAGCTACGGCCTCCTTCCCCGGGATGTGAACCTGTTCACCCAGATCTCGTGGGGGGCAGTGGTGCTGGACGAGGCCCAGAACATCAAGAATCCCGGCACCAAGCGGGCCCGGGCCGCCCGTCGCATCCCGGCGGGACTCAGGCTTGCCCTCACCGGCACCCCGGTGGAGAATCACGTCGGCGAGCTGTGGTCCCTCATGGAGTTCGCCAACCCCGGGCTGCTGGGCACCCAGGCGCGCTTCAGGCGGGATTTCTTCCTCCCCATACAGAGAGAGGGAGATGAGGAAAGGGCAGAGAAGCTGCGGGCCCTGACCTCACCCTTCATCCTGCGGCGACTCAAGACCGACCGGTCCATAATCGACGACCTGCCCGAGAAGATGGAGATGAAGGTCCACTGTTCACTGACCCGGGAGCAGGCCACACTGTACACCGCCGCCGTCCGGAAGGCGGAGGAGGCCATCGAGTCCGCCGAGGGCATCGACCGGCGGGGACTGATCCTGGCCACCCTGACCGAGCTGAAGCAGGTGTGCGACCACCCCGCCCTGCTGCTCGGTGACGGCTCTGCCCTGCCGGGCCGTTCGGGCAAGCTGGCCAGGTTGACCGAGATGCTGGAGGAGATCGTCGCCGCCGGGGAGAGAGCCCTGATCTTCTCCCAGTTCGCCCGCATGGGTCGACTGCTGCGGCAGCACCTGCAGGAGACCTTTGGACTGGAAGCCCTGTTCCTTCACGGCGGGGTGCCGGCCGCGGGGCGCGAGGAGATGGTGGAACGTTTTCAGGACGGGGATGGTCCTCCCTTCTTCATCCTCTCTTTGCGCGCCGGGGGAACCGGCCTGAACCTGACCCGCGCCAATCACGTCTTCCACTACGACCGCTGGTGGAATCCCGCGGTGGAGGATCAGGCCACCGACCGAGCTTTTCGCATCGGGCAGGACCGCGACGTCTACGTGCACAAGTTCATCGTCGCGGGCACCCTGGAGGAGAGGATAGACCGGATCATGGAGGAGAAACTGAAAGTGGCCGACAGCGTGATCGGCAGCGGGGAGAGGTGGCTGACGGAAATGTCGGCGCACGAGCTGAAGGAGATTCTGAGGCTGGGGGAGGAAGAGGTGATCGATTCGTGAACTGGCATCACTATCCCCCGTCCCGACCCCGCTCCGCCGACGGCATCCGAGCCCAATCCCGCTCCGGGGCCTTCGCCGACAGCTGGTGGGCCCGGCGATGGATTGCTCATCTCGAGGCGACCGGGATCGGCGCCCGATTGGGCCGGGGACGCAACTACGCCCGCCGCGGCCAGGTGCTGTCACTCAGTATTGAGGAGGGAGAAGTCACCGCCCGGGTGCAGGGTTCTCGTTCCCGCCCCTACCGCGTGAGCATCACCATTGACACCCTGTCGGCGGGACAGCAGAAGACGCTCCGCGAGGCCATCACCTCCCAGGCGCTGTATTCGGCGGAACTTTTGGCCGGGCACATGCCCGAGGACATCGAGGACCTCTTCGCCGCCGTCGGTCTCTCCCTGTTTCCGCAGCACATGGAAACCGACTGCTCCTGCCCCGACTGGTCTAACCCCTGCAAGCACATAGCCGCGGTCTTCTACCTGGTGGGTGAGGAGCTCGACCGGGATCCCTTCCTCCTCCTCAAGATGCGCGGGGTTGACCTGGCCGATCTCCCGGACGGCCCCCCGGCCCCAGAGGCAGCAGCCGAGCCCCTGCCCCCCTCTCCCGACGAGTTCTGGCGGGGAGGGGAGGTCCCCAGGTATGAGCCAGAGGCCCCGACCACCTCATCCACCCCGGCCGTCCTGCCCCGGCTGCTGGGGAAGTTCCCCCTCTGGCGGGGCCGCACCCCGCTGCTGAAAGCCCTCGATCCCGCGTACAGAAAGGCCCGGAAGCTGGGCGGGGAAATGGCCTCCCCGGGATGACCCGCGGGGGCGAAATGGAGGAAAATGTTTGTGGCAGGTCTGTGCGAAATGGATGCCCAGGTCATCATCGCCGGCGCCGGCCCGGCCGGCGCCTGGCTCGCCTATCAACTCGCGAGGGAGGACATATCGACCCTGCTGCTGGAGAAGGACAGGGTGCCCCGCTACAAGTCCTGCGGCGGTGCCCTGTCGCGAAAGACCTGCGCGATACTCACTTCTGAGTTCGACCCCGGGGACATCCCGACAGAGGTCGCCATCGACCGCCTCACCTTCTGCTGTCCGGGTCAGCCCGACGTCAACTACCACAGCCCGGGCAATGCGATCACCATGGTGATGCGAGATCGCCTCGACGCCTTCCTCGCCCGCCAGGCCCACAGCGCCGGGGCGACCCTGGTCGAGGGAGAGACGGTGCGGGAAGTGCAGGTCTGCGACGATGGGGTCACCGTGCACACGGGAAGACGAAGGTACAGAGGGGAACTCCTGGCAGGTGCGGACGGGGCCGGCAGTGCAGTCGCCCGCCGCCTGGGCATCGAGCCGGCGGAAAGCGGAGCTGCCGTGCAGGGAGAGGTCCGGGGCCGGATTCCCGAAGACCTGTGGGGCCGGATCACCCTGGACTACGGGAGCGTCCGGAACGGGTACAGTTGGGTGTTTCCCAAGAGGGATCACGTGTCCATCGGGACCGGCTGCATGAGGGGAAGGGGATATGGCCTGCGCGCGCGCTTCTTCTCCTATCTCAATCGCCTGGGCATCGACCCCGATTCCTGCCGCATCTTCCTGCGCGGACACCCAATACCCTGGGGAATGCGCGGGACCATGGCCGGCGAGAGATTCCTGCTGGTCGGCGACGCCGCCCACCTGGCAGATCCGCTGACCGGCGAGGGAATCTACAGCGCCCTCAGGAGTGCACAGCTGGCCGCCGCCGAGATCATCTCCGCGCTGAAGAGAGGACGGTTCGACCTCCGCCGCTACGCGGAGGCGGTGAGGGAGCAGATGGGCCCTGAGATTCGCGCCGCCGCCCTGCTCGGTCGCCTGGTCTTTCGCTGGCCCGGCGCGGTTCACCGCTTGCTCCGAACCTCTCCCGCCATGATGAACACCGTCATGTCGATGGTCCAGGGTGAGACCAGCTGCCTGCAGGCCCATGCCACACTGATAGAGGCACTCATGATGCGGGCCCCGACGGAGCACAGCTAGAGCTTTGCTGCCCCGGAAAGGGAGAACAAGAATGGATGTCTTCGAGGTCGTGAGGAGAAGACGCAGCATTCGCAGGTTCCGCGAGCAACCGGTGGAGGAGAAAACCATCCAGCGAATCCTGGAGGCGGCCATTGTCGCGCCCTCGGGCAAGAACAGGCAGCCCTGGGAGTTCTTTGTCTTCCGGGGCCCGGCGAAGGATGAACTGATTGACGTCATAGAGGGACAGGTGGATGAGCTTCAGGCGGCGGGTGTGGATATTGGCAGCAGCCGGGGAAGCATACGGGCGATGCGGGAGGCGCCGGTGCTGATTCTCACCTTCAACCGCCAGTGGAGGCGCCAGGATCAACTCGTCGGTTTCAACCGCCGCATGTACGAGGTGGACGTCCAGTCCATCGGGGCGGCAATCGAACACATGCTGCTGGCCGCGTGCGCCGAGGGCCTCAGCTCCCTGTGGATATGCGACGTGCTGTACGCCGAACCCGCCATCGCCCGGCACCTGGGTTGCGAAACCGAGCTGGCGGCCGCCGTCGCCCTGGGATACCCGGATGAGGATCCTCCTCCCCGACCGCGGCGCCCTCTCGAAGAGAGCGTTCGCTGGTTCGGCTGATGGCACAAAGGCACCGCAAACCTCGACCGCAGAATTGCAGAGACACCTGAGCCCTTCCGGCACCCGGGGGCCGGCCTGCCCCCCGACCGGCCGGCCATCCCTTGCATCACACAGATGTCCTCCCACAGCTGTCGGCACAATCCGGGAAAGGTTCACGGCCCGGAAGGATTTTGCGCGGCCGGTGAGAAGACTTGAGTGTGGTGAAGGGAAAACGGAACATCATTCAACCGAAACCGGGCGCCCGGACATCGCACTGGAAGGTGGCAAATGACATTGGAATCCGACCAACCGCTGTGGAAGATGGTCCTGGCCCTCATGATGGCCAGGGCCTTCGCCATGTTCTTCACTGGATCCTTCGGACCGTTGACGCCCTTTCTCGTCGCGGAATTTGACCTCACCGAGTCCCAGATCGGCCTCTGCAGTTCGGCCATATACGCCGGTGCCCTTCTCTGTGTCCTGCCGGCGGGCAGATACATGGACACCCGGAATGTGAGGGGCCCACTGACCGCCGGCATCCTGATGGTGCCCGTGATGCTGTTGGCGCTGTCCCGCACCGGGAGCCTGGCCCTCATGGTGCTGGTGTTCTTTCTGTCCGGCATCCCCAGGAGCCTGATTCTGCCCGCCACGGAGAAGGCCGTGGCCCAAATATTCACCGGGGCGGGGCGGGCCTCGGCCATGGGCGTGACGCACAGCGGACCACCCCTGGTGGGATCCTTGCTGTCGGTCATACTGCCGGCCTTCGCCGTCGCCTTCAGCTGGAGAACCGGTGTGGGGACCGTGGCCCTGGTTCTCATCCCGCTGGCCCTGTGGCTCAGAATGGTGCTGGGAAAGATCGGGCTCGAAAATGACACCGATCAGAAACCGGACCAGGACATGGGACATTTCCTGCGGAACCCGGACCTGGTCCTTCCCGGTCTGATCTGCGCAATCCTGCAGAGCGGGCACATCATCCTGCTGACCTTCTTCGCCCTCTACGTGAGCCAGGGACTGGCCCTGTCGCCGGTGGACGCCGGGATCTACCTGGGCACTGCCCAGATGGTAGCCGTCGCCGCAAGACCGCTGGGTGGGGTGGCGAGCGATCGTCTCTTCGGCGGGCGCCGGGAGCTTCCTCTGGCCCTTATGGGCCTTACCGGGGCGGCCTGTTTCGCCCTGCTCGGGCTTCTGCCCGAACATCCCCCCAGGATCATCCTGACCCTGGTGTCGGCAGTACTGGGTGCGACAATCATAAGCGCCAGGCCGCTGGTCAGCACCTTCGCCATCGAGAGGGCGGGACTGGCCGACGCGGCCAAGGTTTCCTCCGTGTTGCTCATAACCACGTGGGTTCCCTTCATCGCCGTGCCCCCGTTGTTCGGATATGCAGTGACCGCCGCCGGCTCCTGGACCGGCCCCTGGATTGCAGCGGCCTGCTTCATCGGGCTGTCCGCAGTTCTGCCCTTTCTGCAGCCCAGACGGAAACGTGGCGGCACTCCGGCGAGAGACAGACCGTCGACCTGAGAAACCCGGCAATCCGGGATGCCGCGGCCGGGTGTGCCCGGGAGCCGGTGAAAGACCATCGTAAGGGGGAAATGCACATGACAGATCGCCCTCCCCGGGTGAGCAAGAGCAACTACCGGCGGGCCGAAATCTACCTGCCCCACAATGCCCAGAAGCACGTCTTCCGGGCCGGCGTTGAACCGAACTGGATCGAAGGAGGAGATTCATTCTGGTACAGGGTGACTGCACCCGAGGGGAAACAGTTCATCCTGGTCGACCCCGAAGGACGGACCAGGCGAGCAGTCTTCGATCACGTCAGGCTGGCGGCGTCCCTTTCATTGGCGACAGGCGAGGCCTTCGAACACACCGACCTTCCCTTCGACAACATCTCTCTTTACGGCTCGTCCGCAGTGGAGTTCACCGTCTCGGGCGAGCTCTGGCGCTGCGAGCTGCAAACCTACGAGTGTACCCAGGTGCGCAAGACTCGCGAGGGGGAGTCCGTCTCCCCCGACGGCAGGTGGGCGGCCTTCGTCCGCGATCACGATCTCTGGCTTCGCTGCCTCGAGACTGACGAGGAGTATCGGCTGACCACCGACGGAGAGGAGGACTCCGCCTACGCATCGCGTCCGGGAGCCTGCCTCAGCGCAGTGACGGACCGGCTGCGGGGCACCACCGCCGAGCCCGCGTTGAAGTGGTCGCCCGATTCGAAACGTATTCTGACCCACCGGCTGGACGAGCGGCGTGTGGAAAAGACCTGCCTCCTCCAGTCGGTCCCGACCGGCGGCGGCTACCGCCCCGTCCCCCATTTCTACCGCTACCCCCTTCCCGGAGACGGGCACGTGGCCACCGCCCACATGCTCGTCGTCGACGTGCAGACCCGGGAGGTGACCGAAATAGATGCCGAGCCGCTTCTGGCCACCGTTCGCCCGCCGACGGAGAATGACCTGGCGTGGTGGAATGAGGCCGGCGACCAGGTCAACATGGTCAGGCTGCACCGGGGCCATTCCCGGGTGAGCCTGGAGTTGGCAGACGCGGCCACGGGTGCCGCCCGTGTGCTGCTGGAGGAGGAATCCTCCACCAACGTCGCCCCCTTCTTCAGCACCTCGGACCGACCAGCCGTCGCAGTGCTGAACCGGGGCGAGGAGGTGCTCTGGTTCTCCAAGGCCGACGGCTGGGGCCACCTCTATCTGTACGACGGGGGAACCGGTGAGATCAGACGCCAGGTGACCTCCGGGGCCTGGTCGGTTCGGGAGATCATACACGTCGACGAGCAGGACCGGATCGTCTACTTCCTGGCCGGCGGACGCGAGGAGGGGCGGGACCCATACTACCGACACCTCTATCGCGTCGGGCTGGACGGGGGACCGTGTGAGCTGCTGACGCCGGAAGATGCGGATCATCAGGTGACGGCCTCCCCGACGGGGCGTTTCTTCACCGACACCTTCTCCCGGGTCGACACTGCCCCGGCCTCCCGCGTTCTGAATCGGGACGGAGAGGAAATCCTCTTCCTCGAGCTGGCCGACCTTTCCCGGCTGGAGGAGATAGGCTGGAAGCCGCCCGAGCGGTTCTCCGTGAAAGCCAGGGACGGGGTGACCGACCTGTACGGGTTGATCTACAGGCCGACCGACTTCGATCCGGAGCGGAAGTACGCGGTCATCGACGCCATATATCCCGGACCCCAGGTCATACAGACTCCCAAGAGCTTCCCCTCGGACCAGATGGCAGCACACCGCTTCTGGTCCCCCCAGTCCGTGGCAGAACTGGGATTCGTGGTCGTAACCATCGACGGGATGGGCACTCCCTACCGCTCCCGCGCCTTCATCGAGAAAGCATACGGCGGCAGGTTCGGCGAGGCGGGAGGGCTGGAAGATCACGTCGCCGGCATCCGCCAGCTGGCCCGCACACACCGGTACATGGACCTCGACCGAGTGGGAATCTACGGCCACTCCGGCGGAGGATACGCCTCGACCCGGGCCATGCTGAAGTTCCCCGATTTTTACAAGGTGGCGGTGTCCTCGGCCGGCAATCACGATCAGCGGGGATACCTGGCCCACTGGGGCGAATTCTGGATCGGCCTGCCGGCAGACGACAGGTACGATGACCAATCCAATGTGGACCTGGCCGAGAACCTCCGGGGCAAGCTGCTCCTGGCCCACGGCGACATGGACGACAATGTCCACCCGGCCCTGACCCTTCAGCTGGTCCACGCTCTCATCGAGGCAAACCGGGACTTTGACCTGCTGATTCTTCCGGGGCGCAATCACGCCCTGATGGACCTGACGAAGGGAGCGGATGCACCCGAGGTGAGAGGGGATCCCTACTTCACCCGGAGGCTGTGGGATTACTTCGTGCGACACCTGCTCGGAGCTGAACCGCCCAGCTACCGCGTCGGCGGAGTGAAAGGATCATGACTATGAGTGAGATGTAGGCTCGCAGGGAATGACCAAAGTACTCATGGCCCGCAGACACCCCGGGGCACAAGATGATGCCCGGAGTCATTGACCTGTACACCCACTTTGCCATCACGAACCGGATTCAATTGGCACCGGTACCAAGATGGGCTGAGTTGGATCCGTATCCTGCGGGCCTCGCCTCGCAGTTTGGTCCATGACAGTTTGATTCATCTGTCGGTGTTAACATCCCGGGTTTGGCGAAGATCACCTTCACCTGATTATGCGGAGAAACGGTTGAGGATCCAGGCCTGCGTGCCCTCGAAGCATCAATCGGGAATCCGCGGACTCGTCGCTGGCCACGGCCATACCGCCGCCCACGGAAGCCCTACAGCGTAAACCTCTATCACCCACCGCCTACCAGTACCTGACACCAAAAGTGGGTACGCCAGATGTCCGAAAATGGGGAGCCCCAGATGGCCATTGACAACGAGTGAGAGGTCTGGAACCGTGCCAATGCAGATGGACGGAAGCCTTACCTGACTGGTGAGGATCCGAAGTCGCCTGGACCGACATTGAGAACTCGGTGCCCATATCGATCTGTGGCCGGCACAGCGAGAGTCAGCCTTTGAGACGGTCAATCAGAGAAACCAACTCCCACATGCCCCACTCAGAGAAGAACCCGGGCGGAGCTGCGTGAAGACGCGGCGCATCCCTACAGGGAGATGATCTTCTCCGTTCGCGGAATCATGCACCACGTGGCGGGAAGTGGTCGCGATTCTTCGGCCCACCAGGAACTCCACCTCGGCCTCCGGGAGATCCCGGACAACACTGAACCCGGTGGGAACACATCTCACGCACGGAGTCCGCCGGCCTCTCACGGGTTCGACTGCTTCCTCGGGTAGCTCAGATGACAGAGATGTAAGAAACGCTGGATGCTAGTCATGGTGAGCCGGGAAAATGGAAAGGCTGGATGCACCCGGGCCAAGGAGATCCTGGCAGTCGGGCCATCTGGCTGTGGTACGGCAGCGAGATCCGCGCCACCCACGCCGAGTCGATAACATTCCGGAAACCGGATACCGGGATGCCCTTCTCTATGCCAACCAAGTCAGGCTGGATCCATAGCACACAACCATCAGGTGGAGGGCGGAAGCCACTTCTGCCCTCCACTCACCCGCGCGTCAGTTGATGAGCAGCATCAGTTCGACGCCACCAGACGCTCAATGACCGCCTCCGCCATCTCCCCGGTTCTGGAACTGCCTCCCAGGTCCGGTGTCACCGAATCACCGGCAGCCACGACCTCATCGACCGCCCAGACCACTGCCTCCCCTGACTCGACCGCAGTCGAGTCGTCGGCTCGGTGCCCGAGCCAGGATATCAACATCCCCGCGGAGACAATCATGGCGTAGGGATTGGCAATACCCTCGCCCGCAATGTCGGGGGCGGAACCGTGAGTTGCCTGGGCCATGGCATATCTCGGCCCGACGCAGAGACCGGGGGCCATTCCCAGGCCTCCGACCAACCCCGCCGCCTCATCACTGAGAATGTCTCCGAACATGTTGGTCGTCACCACGACATCGAATTCCTGCGGCCTCATCACCAATCTCATGGCGAAGGTATCGACGATGATCTCGTCGCACTGGACATCGGGGTAATCGCGGGAGACGTCGCGACAACACTCGGCAAACAGACCACACCCCATCTTGAAGACCGTGCTTTTGTGCACTACCGTCACTCGTTTCCCGGCGTCGCGCTGCCTTGCCAGCTCGAAGGCGGTGCGGGCGACAAACTCCGAGTTTGCCCGCGTGATGACTCGCGAGGAAAGCACCATGTCTGGTGAAGGCATGAACTCTCCCCAGCCCCTGAACATATTGCGGTCCGGCTGAAAACCCTCGTTGTTCTCACGGATGATCACCAGATCGACATCCTGGTGAATGCTGTCGATCGCGGAGTGAGATCTCGCCGGCCTTATGTTGCTGTGCAGGGAGAATCTCTTGCGGATTATGGGATGGGGATTGACCGCGCCCGGATCGTCTCTGGGGTAATCCATGTGCCCAATCGGCCCCAGGATCCAGCCATCCAGGCCCACCAGCTCCTCGAGAGTGGATTCCGGCAGCGTCTGTCCTGACTCGCGGTAGGACTGCCAGCCCACCGGAAGATGCACCCACTCAATCACCACATCCCCCCGCCTCACTCCGGGGGTCGCCTGAATCGCCCTGACAGACGCCGGAACCACTTCCGGTCCGATCCCGTCGCCCAGCATAACACCAATTCTGTAGTGACCCACGATAACGCCTCCTGTCTCATCCCAGATGAGAGAAGCCTGCCGTCAATGCCGTCTTCTCAGCTCCTCTGAACCTTGAGCCGCGCCCTGAATTATATATTCGGAAGGTGAGGCAGGCAAACATTGCCCACATGGGCGCACCCTCAGCGTCCGGGGGCGCCCGGAGGACACGCAGCGACACTCATCTCACTTGCGTTCGGTTCGATTTCCTGCAACCATTAGTGAGACGGCGGTCGCGGAAACCCGCCATACCAAAACAGGGAGTGTTCCTCAATGAGATACTGGACCCGAGCTGCAATAATATCTGCAGTATATGTGGCTGTAACGGCGGCCTTCTCCCCCGTGTCCTTCGGTCCCGTTCAGTTCAGAGTGGCGGAGTCACTGGCCCTGCTGCCCTTTCTCTGGGCGGAGGCCATACCCGGGCTGTTCGTGGGCTGCCTGCTGGCCAACACCTTCTGGGGCCTCGGAACTGTCGACATCGTACTGGGAAGCCTGGCAACTCTGCTGGCGGCTGCGCTCACGCGCCGCATGCCCAATATCTGGCTCGCAGCCCTGCCTCCAGTGGTTGTGAACGCACTGATCGTCGGAGCCTACCTGACTCTGTGGTACCCCGTTCCTCTGGGCTGGTCGATGGTTTACGTGGGCCTCGGACAGATAGCAGCCTGTTTCGCTTTGGGCATTCCCCTCGCTACCGTCCTGCGACGGTTGGAGCGAAGATTGACGGGAAGGCAGAACCTCTGATCCGCCGCCGAAAGAGACCCAGGAAGTGAATGCGGGTGGGCACACCAAACAGTGCTCGCCCCGTCTCTCTGAAGAGAGCCCTACTGGCAGTGGTTGCTGCTCCCGGAAATGAAGGAAGCATGGGGACGTAGAATGCCACCATGCCACCCACATCCGGGACGAAGCTGCAGCCCAGGCATGCCCCGGTGCCCTACTGACGGACCCCACCGCGGCCACACTCTTCATCGCACAACCTTCCGCCCCAGAGGCAAGAAAAGGGTGCCGGACGGCGCTCCCATTCCCCCTTTTCAGCAAGACGTGGCACGTGAAAGAGAGGAACCGGAGACAGTTGATAATCGTCTGGTATAGATGGAGGTTCATGTAATGGGATGGGATTTATGAAAGGGTGAATTCACGTGTCATCACTGCGACCCTGGATCTACGCCCTGCTGCTGACAATGCTTCTGAGTGCCATCCTGCTGCCGCTGGAAGACCTACTCGCCCCGGGCTGGGGAGCGGTGATCGGCGGCCAGCAATGGACCCAGTGGTCCCTGGTCCTCTTGTACCTGGTCCTGGTAATTGCAGCCGCCTGGCTAGTCTCCATCATATACCATCGACTGCTGCAGGGAACCGGCGCCTGGACCCGCCTGCTCCGCCTGACGGCCGGGTGGTTCTCCATGACCGGTCTCTCTCCGCTTCAACCCGCCCTGGCCACGGTCATCATCCTCGCCTTGTTCTCCGCAATGCTGGTGCGGGGAATGGAGCCTGCCGTTTCTCCAACTGGCCTGGTCGCAGCCACAACTGCCTTCCTCTTCTGCCTCGCCCTCGGAGCAGAGATCGCCCTGAGGAAACTCGACGAGGCGGGGAATCCTCTCAATCACTTTCGCTCCGTGATATCCGAGATGTCCACCCCCCTGGCCGGGCGTCTGGTCATGATGCTCACCTCAGCGGCGATGTTTGCCGCGCTGGCGCGGTGGCAACCTCCGATTTATCGCCTGATCTCGGCTCCCAATGGACGCGACCTCATCGTCCAGGCGGTGGGAATGGTGGCTATAGCCTTCGTTCTGTCGCTGGCACTTACCCACTCGAAGCCGCAGAAGGAGGAAGCAGCGCCACGTCCCGCCTCTGGCGGCTCCGTGAGGCTGGCGTGGGTTCTGGTCGTCTGCGCCCTGCTTCTCCCCCTGCTGGGCACCCTGATCTCGGCAGACCCCTTGCGACAGAGTCTGAACCTGCGCCTGACGGAAGCTGAGGGTCTGCTGGGCAGCTGGGGAACCGACGTACTGGGTCGCGACCTGCGGGCCAGGCTCTTCTCCGCCTGGTGGAACACCAACCTGCACGCGGTGCTGAGCGCCATCGTTGCTCTGGTCATCGCCCTTCCCCTTCACGCTGCTCGATGCAGGGGCTGCGGCATATGCACGAGTCTGACGACGGTGGTCGACAGAGTACCGCCACCGGTGCTCTTCCTGGCCGGTTGGGGGATGACCTGGGGACTCACCGGCCCCAATTTCACGACTGTGGCCGCGGGGGTGGGGGTGGCGTTGTTTCCCACGGCACTCAGGTTGCTCGTGCACCGTCGTCACGCGCTTGCCACAATGGCCGTCCTGGCCCTGTCGGGTATGCTGCTGATCCTGGGTTGGGAATTGGCCCTGGGCATGGTCGGTTTCGTGGCCCCTCCCGATCCGTCCTTCGGAACTATAGTCGGCGATGCGAGGGGTGTCCTCGGCGCAGCTCCCTGGTTAATCGCGTACAGCGCCGGCCTCTTCATTTTCGCCGCAGTCCTGGGAGTCAGCGCCCTCCACGCTGTCACCAAGGCTTACGGGCTGCCGAGGAGCACAACATTGCTGCGCGGGTGAGGAGAATGCAACAGATCTGTGACAAAATGCCGGGGTCGGGAGGGATAGTGGCTCAACCTCCATCCTCCAGAGCAGTCTGCACCTCCGTCCCGGAGACATCCGCCTCGAGGAAGAATTCACGGAGCCCGGGTATGCCAGTGACCATTCGACCGACAGCTGATATGGCGACACCACAGCCGGCGTAGACGGCCCGGATGGGAATGAGCATCGCCAGGGGGGCCACCAGCCCCTGTGACAGGGGCTGCAGTGCTGTGGGGATGGTCTCGAGAAGGCCGAAGACCTTCCCCATGTGATCCGGATCCGTCCTTCGCTGTATGATGGTGATGAAGAAGATATTGATGGCAGCATTGAGAAAGCCGAAGACGAATAACGAGCTGTAGTGAAGGAACAGCATCTGGGCGGGAGCAAGGGCAAAGGTGAGCAGCAGCACGCCCTGAATCATCACCCCGTATATGATCAGGCCGGTGTGCCTCTGAATCCAGGAGGTGGCCGATATTGTGATCATCGCCGCCATTGACCCAGCGCCGAGCACACTCAGAAGATACCCGTAGGTCTCGGGGCCGGCGGAGAGATCCTCTGCCACAAACTGCGGAAGTAGGACGAAGAAGGGCGGGAAGAGGAAGTTCAGTGCCGCGCTCACCTGCAGCACCCGCGCCAGCACCCGGTGCTGCATGACATGCCCCCAGCCGAGCTTGAGATCCGAGACGACTCCCTTCCACGTGAGCCCGCCTGACTCTTTCACCGATGGCAGCCGTATGAAGACCTCGGACAGGGCAGAGAGCAAGAAGGAGGCCGCGTTGATCAGCAGCAGTATGGGCACGCCGAAGAGTGCCACGACGATACCCCCGAAGGCAGTGCCGGCAACGGAGACAATGGTGGATGTCATCTGGTTCATGCTGTTGGCGCGCTCCAAATGCGAGCTCTTCACCAGCTGGGGAACGGCGGAGAGCACCGCGGGCCCGAAGAACTGTGATGCACCCGCGCTGACGATCAGGGCCCCCAGCAAATACGGCATCCGGAGAGTCCCTCTCCAGGCCATGAGGGTGAGAAAGAGATAGACGACCCCGCGCACCACGTCCATCCACACGATAATGCTCTTCCGGCTGTACCGGTCCGCCGCCACCCCGGCAAAGGGCCCCAACAACATGCGCGGCACACTCCCGGCCAGGGCAACTGCACTCAGGGCCATCACGGATCCGGTCTCCTGCTGAACCCACCACATCACGGCCAGAAAACCGGCCCCGTCTCCCAGGCGAGACACGGAAAGACCGAGCCACAGAAGAAGGAAATCCCTTGTGAACAGGCTCCTCACCTTCAAGACCTCCAAACTATGAAGTACACACTACATTATGTTGATAGACATGTCAATAACACGTAGTCTAAACCGCAAAACCCACAAGCGGGAAGTGAGATCATCAACAGGGAATCCCCGACGGCCGGGGTGGGCAGCCTAGTCTGTGAGACAAATGCAGGAGGGATGATACCGTGTTCAAACACGACAAGCAGCTGCTTCATCCGGTCAGGGTGGACAGAGTCAACCCCCACTATGCGGCCATGCTGCAGGAGCAGCTGGGTGGAGGCAACGGCGAGTTGAAGGCGGCTCTGCAGTACATCTCGCAGAGCTTTCGCATCAAGGATCCGGCCATCAAGGACCTATTCCTGGATATAGGTGCCGAAGAATTGAGTCACATGGAGATGGTCGCGACGATGATCAATATGTTGAACGGTCACGACGTGGATGCGGGAAGCGTGGGCGCGGGCAGCATTCAGGCGCATGTGCTCGGTGGTCTCGGCCCACTGCTGACCGACGCCTCGGGCTATCCCTGGAACGGAACCTACGTGCACAGCACCGGGGACCTTACCGCCGATCTGCTGTCAAATATTGCTGCAGAGCAGAGGGCCAAGGTAGTCTACGAATACCTGTACCGGCAGATTGACGACGCCGGAGTAAGGGAAACCATCGACTTCCTGCTCAACCGCGAAGAGGCGCACAACGCGCTGTTCCGCGAGGCGCTGAACAGGGTGCAGGGCACGGGATCGAGCCGGGATTTCGGCGTGGACGAGGATGCCCGCCTGTACTTCGATCTGTCCAGCCCCGGTCAGTACTTCGACGCCCCACGACCGACGGCGCCGGCCTTCGCAAATCCCCGCCGGGGGCAGCGATAGTCGATACAGTCCCGCCCGGAGAGATGTGCTCTCTCCGGGTCTCATCTCTCTCAGCGGCCTGGTACCGGTGGAGGTACCCTTCCCTGTAGTGCAGCGAGTGAAACCCACCTGGAGCGTCAGCGCCGCGACGACTGGCAGTCTGGCACTTCGGTGAGCGGCGATGAAGCGAAGAACCGGGGGCAGAACAGGGAAGGAATTCAACGTCACCGGCTGCCTGTATAGGGGAAGATGCCGGAAAATGCACACCCTCCCCTCGCATCAATTTACTCCTCCCTGGCGCCGATGACCCGCCAGATCACGACCACCGCCTCGGAGCGCCTCAGGCCGGCGCGGGGGCGGAAGGTGCCGTCACCGTAACCCAGGATCAGCCCCTCCTCCACTGCCGCAGCCACCCAGCCGTCAAAGCCGGGGGTTATGTCGCCGGCGTCATCAAACGCCACCTCCTCCTCGCTTTCGGACCTGCCCGCGGCAATGACGGCGAGCAGGGCCATCTCCTCGCGGGTGATCATCAGGTCGGGGAAGAGCATCTCACCCAGCTCATCCTCTATGCCCCACTCCTCGACTGCCCAGGCGACATAGGGCTCCACCCAGTGCCCCCGGACGTCCGGGAAGGATACCCTGGTCTCGGGCAGCTCGCTCGCGGGCACCTGGGAGGCCACCAGCATCTTGATGAACTCGGCTCTCGTCACCGTGTCCTCGGGCCCGAAGGTGCCGTCAGGATAACCGTCGATGAATCCCTCCAACACGCCCATTCGAATCCATCCCTCGGCCCAGCTGTGCCCGCGGATGTCGGGCAGGGGGCGGGACACAGACCCGAAGGCCACCGGCTCGTAGGCCACCTCAACGTAGGCGCCGTCACTGGGATCATCATACCCCCCGATGACCATGCCGCTGGGATTCGTGGGGTCCGCATACGTCACGGCCACCTCGAACTCCGCCCAGGCGGGGCCCGCTTCGGACGCCGTGAGCACATCATCGCTGAGGTGACGGTGGCCGTCCTCCAACACCAACCAGAAGGTGGCCTCATACACCCGGGCCCGCCCGCGTATGACCAGTGGATTAGGCGCCACTCCGTCCTCGCGCACGGCGGCCTCGAGAACTATTGCCGGGTCATGTTCGGATACCGGCCCCAGGGCGTCCCCGTGCCAGCTCGCGCCGACGAAATTGACCATCACCGTCTCCTGGCCCGCTTCCAGCCTGAGGAGCTGGTGGGGGTAAGTTAGGGCCTCAGTCACCGCATCATCCGGGTCGGGCGCGGTGAGCTTCACATTCACCCGGACACAGTCCTGAAGGGATTCAGCTGAATCCACCTCAAGCACATAGCCTCCCGTGGGCTGTTCGCCCCAGGCAACCAGGAGGTAGCGGACCTCTCCGGCGGGCAGCAAGTATATGCCCCGGGCGGCGAGATGGCGATCCACCCAGATCCCCACTTCCTCCGGCGCATCCTCGACATCAACCACTTCCCACTGCAATGGTTCCGTCGTCTCCTCTTCTCCGAAGGAGACTCCCGGAGCCGCGAGGACCAGGGCGAGGACCACCACAATGAACCAGACGACATGCCTTCTGACTGACATGGACACCATTCCTTTCCCCCGGAACACCCGGGAATGTCTCCATCGCCGCACATATCCTGTCTGCAGAATCCGGTCTATTTGACGCCAGCCGTCGCATCCGGTTCCCGGTCAGCCGGTCAGATCCGCCACGGCCCGTTCGAGCCGGCCGGTCGCCTCGACCACGATACTGCGGGGACAGGCGAGGTTGAATCTCTGGAACCCCTCACCTCCGGGACCGAAGACGAAACCGAAATCGGTGGCAATCCGGGCACGGTGAAGCATGAAATCGCGCAGCTGCTCATCATCCATCCCCAGATCACCCATGTCCACCCAGGCCAGATAGGTCCCCTCGGGGCGCACCAGCTTCAACCCCGGGATCGCATTTATTCTGCCAGCGAAATACTCCACATTCTCCCTGAGATACTCATTCAACTGCTCGAGATAGCTGTCGCCGTGACGGAGGGCGGCCTCCATGGCGACCAGCCCCATGATGTTGACGCCGGACTGCCCCATCCTGGCCAGAGAGAACCTCGTCCGCCATTCCGGGTTGGGGATGATGGCAAACGAGGCACACATACCCGCCAGGTTGAAGGTCTTGCTCGGCGACATCAGGGTCATCGTGTTATGCTCCACCTCGGCTGAGAGAGTGGACGTGACCGTGTGGCCGACATTACCAACCAGCAAATCACAGTGGATTTCGTCCGAGATCAGGGCGCAGTTGTTTTCCAGGCAGATCTCGGCCAGCTGAGACAGCTCGTCCTCACTCCAGACCCGTCCCACCGGGTTGTGTGGGCTGCAGAGCACGAGTCCGCGGATGCGGTGGCTGCGGGCCGGAAAGCGCGAGGTGGTCACAAAACTGTCGGCCAGGCGGTCCAGGTCCATGGTGTATCGCTGGCCGTCGAAGTGAAGCTGGTTGTTGACCACCTGGCAGCCGCAGTTCTGCACCGCCCCGAAGAAGGGGTGGTAGACGGGCGACTGGAGGACAATCTGGTCCCCCGGACCGGCCACCGTCCTGATCGCCGCATATAGGCCATTGACCACATTCGGGGTGAAGACGATCCACTCCCTGTCGATCTTCCATCCGTAGAATCTCTCCATGCGATCGACGATGGCATCGTACAGGGAATCCGACGGAAAGGTGTAGCCGAAAACGGGATGCTCCAGTCTCTCCCTCATGGCATCGACGACCGGCTGGGGTACGGGGAAGTCCGTGTCCGCAACCCACATGTCCAGGACATCATCTGTCCCGAACAACTCCCGGTTCCTGTCCCACTTGGCGCTGTCAGTGTTCCTGCGGTCGATCACTCTGTCGAAATCGTAGCGCATCGGTCACCCTCCTTGCGGTCATCGAGGCTCACTGTTCAACCCGGCTGGTCACTGCAATCGTCAATCAGGGTGGCGAAGATGGGTGTGAGCCGCCTGCCTGGCAAAGGCAGTTGGTCCCGCCCGCCGCCTCCCCGCAGATCGCTCCGCCGCACGGCGAAGATCTCGCCACAGTCCCCGCAAGTTCAGTGCAGAACTGCCGCCGTCCGAACACCGGAGCAGAATCAACTTCGGCGCCGTCCATCGCTTTTCCTCCCCAGCGGCGGGACGAAGCCGCGACCCTCTCTGCCGCCGCGAGATTCTCCTCACGACTAGATTGCGCTGATCCGCAATCCGCGCCGGCCTCATCTCACCGAGGAAGACGTTCAGGGACCCGCCAGTGCCGCGTCCAGCGAATCCGATAGATCATGGCCCTCACAAGACGGGATCAGGCCCCTCGTCCCCGCCACCCACCCGGTCTCGGTTGCCAGTCAGATGACCCGCGGAACTCTGCGCAGCATGCGGGAACCGGCAAGGGCCGCCCAGGGCTCGCCTTTGTCATCGAGGAAGAACTGGATCACATTGCGGCGCTTCATGCCCACGAGTACGAGTGTTCGTTCATCGCTGGCCCGAACCGGGTGAACCTCGCCGTTGGCCTCGGCCTTCACCGTACCGTCCTCTGTGAAGATCCTCAGACAACCACCCTCCTGGGAACGATACACACCGATGTATCGCTCAAGCTCCTCCTGCGTGGCGTCATAGTGGGGTTCTTCGCTCCTCTGCCTGTCCAGCGGCAGGTCCAGGGCGGTGTTCACCGCGGCCAGCCAAATGTTCTCGGCCGGCACACCGGTGACATTGGTCAACACGACGGCGGCGATGCCCTTCTCCGGGACGAAACCGAAATTCGACGACACTCCCGGCTGCCCGCCGCCGTGCTCCACCAGAGTCACCCCCTCGTACCCGGGGGTAATGCGCAGGGCAAACCCGTAATGGGCCCCGCGCCCCACCCTGTGCACGGGCTCTCGCATCCGACGAATGCCCCCTGCGCTGACAATCTGCTCGCCGCCGAGGCGCCCGGCACCGACGTACACCTCTGCATACTTCATCAGGTCAACTACGTTAGAGCGCACCCCGCCGCCCACCTCGTAGGTGCCGAGATCCGGCCACGGGGCCTCCTCCCATTGCCCCTTCTTCCTGTCGTAGAGGTAGGGCACGCTGACATTGGACAGCTTCCTCACTTCCTCGAGACTGTAGGTGGACCGGTGCATACCCAGACGGTTCAGAATCCGCCCGGTCATCGCCCGCCGGTAGAGATGCCCGGTCAGCCGCTCGATGATCGCCCCCAGGAGCAGAAAGGCGTCGTTCGAATAGCTGAAATACTCACCCGGCCGTCCCAGCAGCCGGTAACCGGCCTCTGCCAGGTACTTGATGTGTTCGTCGAACCACTCGATGTCCTGGCGCCGCTTCATCGGCGGCAGCCCAGTCGTGTGAGAGAGAAGATGACTGATCTCAATCTGACTCATGTCCTCCGCGCCGCGCAGCCTGAACTCGGGCAGGTACTCGACGACGGGATCGTCGACGGAGAGCAGTCCCTCGTCCGCCAGCTGGCTGATCACCAAGGCGGTGAAAGACTTGCTGACCGAGGCAATGCCGAAAACCGTCTCCGGAGTGACCGGGCGCTGAGTCGCCTCGTCCCGCACGCCAAATCCGTTCGCATAGACCATCTGCCCACCGCGGGAGACGGCCACGGCCGCCCCGGCTATGTGCTCCTCATACAGCAGCTGCTCGGTGTAGTCCTCGAACGTCGACCACGATGAATCCTTCAAGGTGAGCACCCCCTGCGAGGTAGAATGAATGCGGCATGTGACCCTGAAGTATTCCGGAGCACCAGACCAGCTTCCTGCCTCGGGGCGGGGCGAGTTTGGCAATGGCGGGGGGTGCGGCGCGGAACAGAGATGAACTGGGATTGGCCTGACGCCCGGCCGGATCCTCCTCTCGGGATCGGGCCGATAATGCGCGGGCCCGGGAGGGAAGCGGGGGGACGGGCGTGATCTCCCCGGAAGGGGAGAGGACCCCAGCATTGCCCGGGACACCGGGTTTGCCCCTGATCACGGGGGCGGGACGACTGTGGCAGCTCTTCCCAGCCCGGGCCCTCAGTCCAGGTTCATCGCGGTCCGGTCAAAGACCCGCCGGGCCACCATCAACAGGGCGCCGTTGAGCAGTACCAGGAAAAGCACGGCCAGGAGCCACACCTGGGCTCCTCCGAGACCCGAGAGCCACTGAACTGCAGATGAACGCCAGGTATCCGGCAGGGACTGAACGGCAAACACCGGGACGAACACCAGGAGCATGACCCCGATGCCCGAGATCTGCTGGGCCTGGCGCACACTCGACGTGCGCATGGAGATCATGGTGCCCATCGTGGCGACGATGCCGCCCCCGAAGGCGGTGAGCAGTGAGATGATGGCGACCGCGGCGGGGGGATACATGAGCAGGCCGTCACCTCCGTGCAGCAGGTTCACTGTCACCAGCCCGAGAATGAGTACTGTGCCGATCACTGCACCGGCGTAGGCGACGGCCGCCAGGATCTTGCCGTAAAGGATGGCGTCACTGGACAGGCGGGTTGCCAGCAGTGTCTCCAGGGTGCGGCGCTCGCGCTCGCCAGCAAAGGAATCAGTGACAATGTTGGTCACCAGAAAGAGAGGAATCCACGCCCAGTACACCAGCGATTCGGGTGACTGCACCCACGCACTGCCGGCCTGGAATGGAAAAATGATGCCGAAGACCACCGCCAGCAGGGCTGTGCTCAGGAGCCCCGCCTTCCTCAGCCCCCCCAGCTGCAGAATGCTCTCCTTCCATTCCTTCCAGACGATGAGCAGCACATCGCGAAGCATCATCAACCCTCCCCCTCTTCTGATGATCTCATGAGGGCGAGGAACTCGTCCTCCAGGCTATCTCTGTGCCGCAGCACTTCCTCCACCTCCGCGCCCTGCCCCACCAGGAAGCTGACCAGGGGCGAGGTCGGGGCATCGCCCTGCATCAGCACTCGCATTGAAGTGGTGCCATCGGCCGAGGCGGACTCGACCCCGGCGATGCGGGTGAGCGCACTGACCATCGCACCAGTGAATCCGCGGCCGGTGATCCTGACCTCCCGCAGCCTGGCACCGCCGAGGAGTTCTCCCGGCCTTCCACTGGCCACAACTCTACCCCTACGTATCAGGGCCACTGAATCGCACAACTTCTCGGCCTCTTCCAGATTGTGGGTGGTGAGAAAGACCGTGACACCATCCTCCGCCGCCAGGGCGGCGATGTCCTCCCTGAGGGAGACAGCGGCTATGGGATCCAACCCGGTGGTGGGCTCATCGAGAAACACCACCGATGGACTGTGAATCAGGACGCGGGCCACGGCGAGCCTCTGTTTCATTCCCCGGCTCCAGGTTCCGACCTGTTCGCCGGCTCGCTCCAGCAGTTCCATGTGCCCAAGCAGCATGTCTATGCGCCGTCTCCGCTCATCCGGTCCCATCCTCCACGCCCTCGCGAAGAACTCCAGATTGTCACGGGCACTCAGGCGTTCATACAGCCCCGGATTCTCCAGCAACGCGCCACACCGGGTGCGCACCTCGTCAGACTGTCTCTGGGTGTCGAACCCCAGAACCTCCGCCCGGCCGGCCGTGGGCGCGAGCAGTCCCAATAGAAGCCGTATGGTGGTGGTCTTGCCTGCTCCATTGAGCCCGAGAAAACCAAAAATGGAACCCTGGGGTACCCTCAAGTCCACTGAATCGAGGGCGCGAAGATGGCCGAAGTCCCGGGTGAGGCCTTC
>JAWOBW010000248.1:0-6075 GCA_046484105.1 Bacillota bacterium | reverse complement strand
GCTCCCCGGCTACCGCGTCAATCCGGAGCCCCCTTCCTCGGTATACGAGGCCGTGGCCCGCGCCACCCTGGAGGTGGTGGACGAGGGAATTGAGCAGGGCATACGGATCGCGTTTGACGTCCTGCCCAACACCACTGATGGGGCGATCCCCATACCGTACCTGGTGTCCCTGCTGGGTCCGTGGGTGAGAGACGCGGGCTCACCGGCCCGCCTGGCCGAACTCCTGGCCGCTCCGGATTACGAGGCCGAGATCAGGGAGAAGATCACGGGGGGCGAGTGGTACATGCTCAACCCGCACCTGAATCCCTCCTGGGCGGAAAACATCTCCATCCTGCAGTGCGAGGATTCTCGCCTCGAAGGCAGGAGTGTTGCCGACATAGCCCGGGAGGCGGGATGCGATCCCCTGGACGCCTTCTTCGATCTGGTCCGCGATCATCCGCTCGCCCGTGTCCTGGCCTGCATGTTCGATGATCGCGAGGCCGCCATGAGGGTGTTCCTGGATCACCCGCGTTGTTCGGTGTGCACCGACACGTTCATAGTGGATGACCAGTGGGAGTCGCAGTACCCTCCGTATTTCCTCGCCCACCCCAATACCTTCGGCGCCTTTCCCCGGTACCTGAGCGGGTACATGAAGCCCACGATGGAAGAGAGTCTCACCCGCATAACTTCGCGGCCGGCCAGGGCCCTGGGCCTGAGTGACCGGGGAGTGCTGTCCGAGGGCGCCTTTGCCGATGTCGTGGTATTTGACGCGGAGAACATAACCGAGAAGGCTGACTTCCTCGAGCCGCGTCAGTATCCTGAGGGCATTCGGTGGGTGATCGTGAACGGGAAAGTAGTGGTTGAAGGCGGTGTTCAGCGCGACGTCAGGCCGGGCCGGGTACTGAGGCATCCGGGGGCGTGATCTGCGGTTCGGCGGGAGGTTCGCGATCCGTTGCGGCATCGGAATGTAGGCCGAATCTCCGGGTGAATGATCATTCGAAGGGGCCTCGAGGATAGATGAAGCACCGGTGACGCAGGGCCCGCTTGCGAGGGGTTCGGCGTCACCTGTATGGGATGCCTTGCCGGATCACCCCTGCCCGGTCGGATGCCATCAGGTGCCCGGGCGGCCGCCTGCCCGGCGTATGATTTCCCGGCCGGTGTGCGCGGCATAATCGACGAATTCGGCGCACCTCGACTCCGGGTTGCCTGCGTTGGGGCGGTCCAGCAGCTCGCGGCACAGGGTGCTGCCGAATTCAGCCTCGAAGGAGTCCAGGAAGCGGCTCACCTGCGACCTGAAGCATTCGTAGGAGGCGGGCGTTTCCGGATCTCTGGCTCCCAGGACCAGGCCCATCCCCATGAGTGCTCCGGTTACCGCGCCGCAGGTCTGCCCGCTTCCGCCGATCCCGCCGCCGAAACCGCTGGCGCACGAAACGTGGTCCCGCGATCCCGTCAGCGCGGCCAGCACCGCCTCGGCGCAGTTGTACCCGGCGCCGGTGAACAGATGACGTTGATCCAATGGTGATCACCTCTCTGACGTGTGCTCTGCAACATGACTATGCCGGACCGGTCAGACCTTCTACACCCGGCCCCTCCCCACCTCCTGTCGCCACCGACCGGGGCATCGCCAGTGCGACAGAGAGGATCCCATCCTTGTGATGACGAAAGAGACATTAATGCCATCAATTGAGAGAGAAGGGGAGGGAGAACGTGATGACGGGTGACGACGTGTGGCGCCTGGTGACCCCGTGCGGGCTGTACTGCGGTGCATGCGCCAACCGCGCGCGCATTCCCGCCCAGGCCGCCGCCCTCAGGAGTGCACTGCGCGACGAGTACTGGGACGAGATCGGCGAGGGCATCTTCCCGGGCTTCGCCCGCTTCCTCGAGATCCTGGAGACCTTCACGGATCCGGACGGTGCCTGTCCCGGGTGCAGGGAGGGAGGAGGCAACCCCGAGTGCGAGGTCCGGCGGTGTTCGCAGGAGAGGGGGCTCCGGACCTGCAGCAGCTGTGAGGACTTCCCCTGTCCCCAACTGGAGAGGATCGGACGCATTTACCCGGTGCTGCTGGCCGACGCTGAGCGCCTGAGGTCCCTCGGTGTTGAGGACTGGGTGAGGGAACAGGAGAGTCGGGTGGAGAGGGGGTTCGTCTACTCGAGCATCCGGTGCGAGTGAGACTGCCCCGCCGCAGCCGGTGTGTCACGTGCGGGGGTGGTGGCCGGTGCCAGGCGGTTCACCTGCCCGGCCTGCACTGGTCATGCAGGTGCGATGGGGCCCTCGGTTTCGCCCGGCGACCCGGTCTCAGCTTATTCGCGGGGCGAGGCGGGGGCAGATCCTGCAGCACCTGTCACCGCACACCTCAGGCGCCGGACCGACAGCAGCTGCACTGAAGAAACAGGGCTCTCACGGTGCATGACGTCGGCACTGACGCCGCGGTGTCTCCCTACCCAGAGTCCCCCGCTCGCAGGCCCCTCAGACGCTCCAGGGCCGCGGCGTAACGGTCTCCGCCGGCCGCCCATTTATCAAGATGCGAGCACGGAAACTCGGGACACTCGCCGCAGGAATTGAGACCTCGCTCGTCCACGCAGCAGTTGAGCATGTGGCAGTTGGATGACCAGTGATCTTCCCTCGTCCCCCGACACCCGCCACACTTGATCTGCTCCGGCCTCACCTCGGTCCCACCGCGACTCATGGCGCGAGCGATCTTCTCTGCCAGCTTCTCGTCGGTCGACGCCAGCCCGATGTCGCACTCAGAGCAGTCCAGGCCACAGATGGCTATCATGGAGTTCATTGCCTTCCTCGGGATGGCGGCCGCGACGGCTCCACCATCCGGAATGTGGGATACATGAGTCTTTCTGTATCGCGGTGCGATTTTCCTCCCCCGGGGGCCGCGACATGAATGAAAGCGTGCGGGGAAGGGACCGCGAGGTGGGTGTTCCCCTCATCCCTGGTGAGGTGTTGCCGGGACGCGGTTCGGGGGATCGCCCGCGAGGTCGCCGTGTGTAGTTGACATCTCCGAATACCGCGGTGTAGCATACGTGCGGTGCAGAGGCGGAGACAATCATCGATCTTCGCGTTGCAGCACGGCCAGTACCGAGATCTGCTCGTCAGCCGCCCCTGTTTTCGGCACCATCATACGGACCCTTCTGCCTCTGCACCGGTAACCCGCCTGGAATCAGATTCATCAGTGTCCGCCGGGCAGACCCACTGCCGGTGGAGAAAACGCGCCTCGCCCGGAGGCGTGATGGGGGGACTTACAGGTGTCAGACCTCACTATCAGCACAGCCGCAGCCCGTCGCTACCTGGTCGCCCGCCAGGGACTGCTGAGTGCCGCGGGGTTGCCCGCGCCCTGGCGCGATACCCTGGAGGGCTGTCAGGGCGTCATGGAAGCCGTCAATCGTCTGGGTGCAGTTCAGCTGGATCCCGTTGCCGTTGTGGCCCCGAACTGCGAGCTGGTGATGCGCAACCGGGTGTCCGGCGCCGGCCGCACCTGGCTGCACGACCTTCTCGCGCGGGCCAATGCGTTTGAGTACCTGGCCAACGCGCGCTGCCTCCTGCCGGTGGACCGATTTGCCGACTTCTATCCCATGATGGTGCAGGCGCGCCGCAACATAGAGGCGCACGAGCAGGACTTGCTGCCGGTGATGTCTGAAGTCATTGATGCCATAGAGGCGGCAGGTCCCTCATCTTCAAGAGAGCTGGGTGACGACAGCTCGCGGCTGTGGGGAACCGGCTGGGACCCGCCCGATAAGAGCAGCAAGGCCTCGCTTGCGGCCCTGGACCTGCTGTGGCTGGGCGGGCAGATTGTTGTCAGCGGGCGACCGGGCAACGCCAGGTGCTACGATCTGACCGGGCGACATCTCCCGGGGGAGGTGCTGAGGGCCGCACGCCGGCGAGTTGAGGAGGGTTCGTCCGGCCCCGATCCCGAATGGCGCAGGCCCTATTCCTGCCCCCAGGCGGGGGGAGGAGAGCGTCCTCCCTGGGGGGCCACGATGCTGAGGCTGTACCTGGAGGCCTTCGGTCTGGCGGAGATCACCGATCACCGCTTCGGATGGCAGAAACACAGGGCCGCAGCCAAGCGGGAGCTGCTGGCAGAGCTGCACTCGCGCGGGGAGATGATCCAGGTCGAGGTTCGGGGGGTGCGGAGGAGGTACTATGCGCCGGCCGGGGAGGCGGAGGTGATGGTTACGGCAGGGAACTGGGAGCCGGAGCCGGCGATCCACCTTCTGCCGCCGTTGGACAATTTGCTGTGGAGCCGCCCCAGACTGGCCGATCTGTGGGACTTCGACTACCGTTGGGAGCTATACACCCCGCGGGCCAGGCGGCGATACGGCCCGTACACCATGCCCATACTCGAGGGAGATGCTTTCATCGGTCGCGCGGACCTGAAGACCGACCGGGAGTCCGGTATCCTGCGGGTGAATGTACTCGATATGGAGGACGGCGTTTCCCTGGACGACACCCGGGCGACTGGCATCTGCGCCGCCATCTGGGATCTGGCCGGGTTCGTCGGCGTCGACGACGTGGGCGTCAGTGACCCCGAGCGGGTTCCCCCTGAGGTGGTGAGGATACTCTGACGCGAGGATCTCTCGGGGTAGGTCGGTGGTCGCGGGAGTGTGGGGCTGTTGCCGTTGCAGGAACCGGGACGGCTTTGCGGAAACTGTCCCAGAGAAAGCCCCACTTTCACCGGACTGGAGCGGGGCCAGCACACATGATGTGGCGACTCAATTGGAGGGTTCACCATGCAGTATCGAAGATTTGGCAGCTGTGACTTTGACGTTTCCACCCTGGGTTTTGGACTGATGAGGCTGCCCCTTGAAGGAGAGGATTCGGCCGACATCGACGAGGCCGAGAGCACGCGGATGGTGCACAGGGCCATCGAGGGCGGCGTCAACTACCTGGACACCGCCTACGCCTATCACGGTGGCAACAGTGAGCGATTCGCCGCCCGGGCGTTCGCCGGCGGCCTGCGCGAGAGGATCGTCCTGGCGACGAAGATGCCCACTTGGCTGATAGAGACCGAGGAGGACTTCGACCGGTACCTGGACGAACAGCTGGAGAAGCTGGGAACTGATTACCTGGACGTCTACCTGCTGCACGCACTCCACGCTGAGCGCTGGAAGCAGGTGTCCGAACTGGGCGTGACCGCGTTCCTCGACCGCGCCCTCGAGGACGGGCGGGTGCGGCACGTGGGCTTTTCCTTCCACGATGATCTGGAAGTATTCAGGGAGATCGTCGACTCATATGACTGGGACATGTGCCTGATACAGCTGAACTTCATGGACCGCGACTACCAGGCGGGTGTCGCCGGAATGCGCTACGCGGCGGAGCAGGGCATGGCGGTGGCGGTCATGGAGCCCCTGCGGGGCGGCAAGCTGGCCGGGAGGGTCCCGGATGACGTGCGCGAGCTGTGGGCGGGAGCAGAGGTGCAGCGCACTCCCGCGGAGTGGGCCCTGCGCTGGGTGTGCAATCACCCCGAGGTCAGCGTGGTATTGAGCGGCATGAGCAGCATGGAGCAGCTGGAGGAAAACATGGAGACGGTGAGCCATGCCCGTCCCAACTCGCTGACCGATGATGAACTGGCCCTGATAGACGAGGTCAGGGACATATACCTGTCCCGCATGAAGGTGAACTGCACCGAGTGCGGCTACTGCGTCCCCTGCCCATCGGAGGTGGCCATACCGCGCGTCTTCGGCCTGTACAACGACGCGTCGATGTACGAGAGCGTCGAGGGTGCGTCCCGCTCATATAGCAGTATGCTGGAAAGCGGGAAGGGGGCCCCCTCCTGCGTCGAGTGTGGTCAGTGCGAGGAGGCGTGCCCGCAGGACATACCCATCATCGAGACTCTCAAGCGCGCGCACGAATACCTGACCGGCTGAATACGGGGTCCGCCCCCGGCGCGGGGGGGGACTCAATGTACTGGAGGGCTATGATAATGAGCAGAGTGATTGTCATAGATGCCGCCGACAACGTGGCAACCGCGACGGAGGACATCAGATCCGCCGATGTCCTCGCGATTCCCGGATGCGAGGATACGCTGGAAGTGCTGCAGGACATCCCCTTCGGGCACAAGGTGGCCCTGTCTGGCATCCGGTGTGGCCA
>JAWOBW010000225.1:0-3724 GCA_046484105.1 Bacillota bacterium | reverse complement strand
TCGGTTATCCCCAGCCTCAGGGTATCCTCGGCATCCTCGCGGCTGATGATCTGTATTGCATAGCCGGCGTGCATGAGCACGAAATCGCCCACCTCGACGCCGGGAACGACTTCAATGGAGCAATCCCGTTCATTTCCCTCCAGGTCAACCCGGGCAGTGCCGCCCTCAACGGCGGTCACCCTGGCCGGTATAGCCAGGCACATGCAAGCGACCTCCTATGTCTTCCATCGAGCAGCCACCGCCTGACCCAGGCTCAGGGCTCCGTCGCCCGGAGGAACCTCGCCGGGGATCAGGACGGTGAATCCCTCCTCGGCCAGGGAGGCCCTCATCCTGCTCAGAATAGTCGGGTTCTGAAAGACTCCTCCACTCAATGCTACCACATCGCAGCCGGTCATTTCACGGCTCAGGCGGGCACCCTGAAGCAGCATCTCCCCCACGGTGCGCTGAAAGGCGGAGGCAATCTCCGGAACATTCTCTCGCTCCCGCAGGCGCCCCAGGAGGGCTTCCCACATACCCACCAGGTCCCAGCGATGAAGATCGCCGTCTCTCTTCAGGGAGAAGGGAAGGGGCTCATCACCCCAGCTGGCGGCCTCGCTCAGCCGCACGGCCGCTTCACCACTGTAGTGGGCGCGGCGGCAGAGACCGAGGATTGCCGACACCGCATCGAAGAGCCGGCCGCAGCTGGAGGTCATCGGGCTGTTCAACCCGCGCTCCATCTGGGCCAGGGCGACCTCGAGGTCCTCCGCCTCCCGGGGAAAAAGGCCCATCATGCGGCGAGCCTCCTGCCGTCCCATGAAGGTCCAGATGTGCGCCAGGGCCATGCGCAGCGGGCGCTTTATCGCCCGGTCCCCCCCCGGCATCGGCACCGGCGCCAGAGACAACAGGCGGCGGCAGCTGCCGGGATCCCCGAAGAGCACCTCCATTCCCCAGAAGGTGCCGTCGTCGCCGTAGCCCAGCCCGTCGGCGACCAGTCCGATTGCCTTCGCCCCGTGCCCCCGTTCGCTCAGACAGGCCGCATGATGGGCGTGGTGGTGCTGGATGCGCACCAGTCGTGCGCCCCACTCCCGGGACAGTTCCGAAGCGAGAATCGAGGTCCGGTATTCCGGATGCAGATCACACGCCACCACCTCCGGCTCTATCTCCAGGATGTGGGTGAGGTCATCCAGGCATCGGCGGTAGTCCCTGACCGTCTCCTCGTACCGCACTGTCCCCATGTGCTGGCTGAGAAAGGCCTCGTCGCCACTGAGGAGGCAGAAAGTATTTCGCTCATCTCCGCCGCTTCCCAGGACGGCCGGTCCCGGTCTGGCCACCCCCCTCCCCAGCATTACCGGTCTGGGAGCGTAACCGCGCGACCGTCGCAACATGACTCCGATCCCGCCGCCGTCCCCGGAGGAGACGACCCGCACCACCGAGTCATCACACCGCCTGGCAATGGGACGATCGTGAAGGAGAAGGAAATCGGCCATGCAGCCCAGTTCGCGTCGCGCGGCGGCATTCTCCGTCACCAGGGGGAGCCCGCGGCGGTTTCCACTGGTCATCACCAGCGCCTCCGGCCCACTCTGCAGCAGCAGCATGTGCAGGGGCGTGTACGGCAGCATCACCCCCAGCGATCGCATCCCCGGGGCGAGGTTGAGGGCCAGGGAAATGCCCGGATTCTCTCTGAGCGTCATCACCACGATGGGAGCCTGGGGAGAGGTCAGCAGCGCCTCCGCGGTCGGGGTGACCCGGCATATCTTCCCGGCCGCTGCCACATCCCTCACCATGATTGCCACGGGCTTGGTCGGTCGGCTCTTCCGTCTTCTCAGCTCGGTCACCGCCGCCTCGCTGCAAGCAGAACAGGCGATGTGAACGCCCCCGATTCCCCTCACGCCCACCAGCTTGCCGCCGCGCAGGATCTGGCCCAGTCGCCGCCAGACTCCATCATCTCGGGCCAGCAGTCGACCGCCAGCATCCTCGAGCCAGACGCGGGGACCGCACCGGGGGCAGGCAACCGGCTGGGCGTGAAACCGCCGGTCCCGGTGGTCGCGGTATTCTTTCTCGCAGTCTGGGCACATGGGAAAGTCGGCCATTGAGGTTCGCGACCGGTCATAGGGCAGTCCCCTGACGATGGTGAAGCGAGGCCCGCAGTTGGTGCAGTTGGTGAAGGGATAGCGGTAGTGGCGGTCCTCCGGGTCCATCACCTCCCGGGCGCAATCAGAGCAGACAGATGCGTCCGGGGCCATCAACAGCTCCCTCTGTCCCCCGTCGTCGCTGTCTCTTATGCAGAAACCGGTGAATCCCCGGAGCGGCACCGTCTCGGTCTCAATCCCGGTTATGGCCGCCATCCGCGGGGCACAGCTGACCAGGTCGCGGGCGAACTCCTCGATCCGCTTCCCGGGGCCCTCGATTTGAAGGATGACCCCCGCCTTGGCGTTGCGGACCCAGCCGCACAGGCCGTGCCTGTCGGCCAGGGCGGCGGTGTGCGGGCGAAACCCCACCCCCTGCACGATGCCCCGGACGGCCATGCGGCGGGCAGTCCCGCCCGTCACCTCCCACCCCCCGACATCACCTTCGCTTCCAGCCACTCATACCATTCCTCCATGCCCTCGCCGGTGCGCGCACTGACCGGGAGAATCTTCATCGCGGGATTCACCCTGCGAATCTCATCGGTGATCCTGTCCAGGTCCATCTCCAGAACCTGCAGCAGGTCGATCTTGTTGACCAGGGCTACCGAACAGCTCCGGAACATGGCGGGGTACTTCTCGGGCTTGTCCGCGCCCTCGGTCACACTGAGGACCATCACCCGCTCCGTCTCTCCCAGCCTGAATCCGGCGGGGCATATCAGGTTGCCCACGTTCTCTATGAACAGAAGGTCACAGCCCTGCAGATCCATGGACTCGAGCGCATCCCGCACTGCGCCGGCATCCAGGTGACAGGCTCCCCCGGTGTTGATCTGCACCACCGGAACCCCCATGGCCTCGATTCTTTCCGCGTCACGGGTGGTGCAGACGTCGCCCTCGATCACCGCAGCCTGCAGGTCTCCCAACGCATCGAGGGTTCGCTCCAGGATTGTAGTCTTGCCTGAACCGGGAGAACTCATGAGGTCAACGGCGAAGATCCCTGCCTCCTCCAGCCGCCGGGCATTGGCGGCAGCCACGGCATCATTGTTCTTCATCGCCCTCTCCATCAACCTGACGGTGACCATCTCCGCACTTCCTTCCCTGGTAGGAATCCACGGTGATCTCCTCTCCGCGAATCACCCGAACCTCCCCGCACCCGCACGCGGAGCAGATGAATTCCCCCTCCTCTTTCATCTCTCCCGTCCACCCGCACCTGCGGCAGCAGAGAACGATCCCCTCAACCTCGATACCGAGTCGGGCCTGCTCCAGTAGCGGATCACCGTCGCAGAGGATCTCGAAGGCGGCCTCCAGGGCGGGAGGGAAGGGACAGCTCATGGCACCCACGGTCATGGTGACGGAGTCAATGCGCGAGATGCCCTCCTCACCGGCACTCGCACGCAGTATGTTCACCACCTCGCGCATGAGAGAAAACTCATGCATCTTTCGCCGAGGCCTCCCCTGACCAGGCCCGCAGCCGGCAGATCACCCGGTCGCAGGCGGGGCCGACCGCGCCGCGAACCTCGGGCGCCATCCGGAAACCGTCCCCCTCCGGCGCATCGCCGACTTCAATCCCCACCACCGACACGGAAGCCGGCATGCGCCGGGGGTACAGCCTCCGGGCCACC
>JAWOBW010000304.1:0-5297 GCA_046484105.1 Bacillota bacterium | reverse complement strand
GATGCCACATGAAGCAGTTCATAAGATTCGAGCACCAGGGGGAGATCGCCTACGGGCAGGTTACACCCGAGGGAGTGTATCGCATCGAGGGAACCCCCTTCGTCGCGCACGGCCCGGCCGAGAGAGTGGGGGAACTGGAGGAGCTGAACCTGTGCGCCCCGGTGGTGCCGGGAAAGATCCTCGGCGCCAGCCTGAACTACCGGGATCACGCCAGGGAGACGGGAAGGGAGATTCCCGGGGAACCGATCATCTTCATGAAACCGCCCAGCTCGGTGATCGGTCCCGGGGCGGCCATCGTTCTGCCCCCCGACGCCGGTCAGGTCGACTACGAGGCGGAGCTGGCCGTGATCATCGGAGAATCCATCTTCCGGCCAGACCCGGTCGCGGCCAGGCGGGCGGTCTTCGGCTACACCTGCGCCAACGACGTCACGGACCGCGACCTGCAGCGCAGGGACGGGCAGTGGGTCAGGGCCAAGGGATTCGACACCTTCTGCCCCCTGGGACCGGTCCTCAACTACGACGTGGATCTGGGGCCCCGCCGGATTGAGACCCGGGTCAACGGCGAGATCAGGCAGGAGTCGACCATGGAGCAGCACGCCTTCTCGCCGGACTACCTGGTGTGGTTCTGTGCCCAGGTCATGACCCTGCATCCGGGGGACGTTATCCTGACGGGAACGCCGGGAGGAATCGGACCGATGCGGCCCGGGGACGAGGTGGAGGTACAGATCGAGGGTTTCGGTGCCCTGCGCAACCCGGTGATCAGCCGCACGGGGGAGGATGCCTGAGTCGTCCCGCGCAGGCAACTGTCTGATGAGGTTCGGACGGCCACTTCATCAAATCTGAGGAGGATGTGCCGCTTCTTGGCTACGCGCGCCCGCTTGAGATATGCTTAGGGTGTGCTGCGAACCCCGCAGCCCAGCGTGTGGATGCGACAGTGAAAGGTGGTGGCGACGGGCTTACGCCTTACATCAATGAACGAACGAACTTTTGTCATGGTAAAGCCCGATGGAGTGCAGCGCGGACTCATCGGGGAAATCATCGCAAGACTGGAGCGACGACAGGTGAAACTCATCGCGGCCAAGGTGATGAGGATGGACCGGTCCCTGGCGGAGAGGCACTACGACGTGCACCGGGGCAAGCCCTTTTTCTCCTCTCTGATCGAATACATAACTTCCGGTCCCGTGGTGTCGATGGTGTGGGAGGGCCCCAATGCGATCGCGGCCGTCCGGGCCACCATGGGCAGCACTCATCCCCTGGAGGCGACGCCCGGAACAGTCCGGGGCGACTTCGGGCTGGACATAGACAGGAACCTGGTGCACAGTTCTGATGGCCCCGAGACGGCGGAGAGGGAAGTGTCGCTGTTCTTCGAACCGTCCGAGCTGCAAGGCTGACGAGACACGTCAATTCATCGGAAAGGGGGACATTCATGACGGAGAACAGTCTCGACCCGCGGGTGAGAGACATAGACTATCTCCTCCGCCACACGAGTATGATCGTGCGCAGGCACGGCCGAGAGATTCTCTCGCACTTCGATATCACCCCCCCGCAGTTCAACGCCCTGATCACGATCATACGCCACGACAACCTGACCATGGGCACCCTCTGTCGCCACCTGTTTCTGGCCTCCAGCACCGTCACCGACCTGATCGACAGGATGGAGCGGAACGAGCTGGTTCGGAGGGTCAGGGATGAGCGGGACCGCCGGGTGATCAGGCTGCAGGCCAGGAGGAAGGGCCGGGATCTGCTGGAGAAGGTGATGGAGGCGCGCCTCGAGTATCTGTCGGAGATACTGCAGTACTTCTCGGATGATGAGATCGATTCCCTCGAGCACTCCCTTGGGGCCCTGTATCAGCTGATGACGGAGAGGGACGAAAAGATCGAGCGACAGGCGGCGAAACCCGTCACCGACGAGAGCGGCAGCGACCGTTGATTTTTGAGGGGATGAAATGCCGTGGGCGATGCTTTGAAGCTGGGGATCATCGGCGGCACCGGAGTGTATGATCTCGACCTGCTCACCTTTGAGGAAGAGGAGCTGATGCGCACCGATTGCGGCGCGGCCAGGGTCAGCGTCGGCCGCTACGGGTCCGGTACGGACCAGTATCTGCCGGTGGTGTTTCTGCCCCGGCACGGGCCCGGCCACTCCACGCCGCCCCACCGGATCAACTACCGCGCCAACATTCGCGCCCTGAAGGATCTGGGGGTGACCTGCGTGTTCGCCACCACGGCCGTGGGTTCACTGCGGGAGGATATCGGTCCCGGGCAGATGGTGCTCCTCGATCAGTTCGTCGACTTCACCCGCACCCGCCATTACACATTCTTCGACGGGGGTGCGGAGGGGGTCAGGCACACTGACATGACCTATCCCTACGACGAGTCTTTGCGCCAGATACTCATCGACGTGGCCCGGGAGAGGGAGCTGGACCTCAGGCCCCGTGGCACCTACTTCTGCACCGAGGGTCCCAGGTTCGAGACCGCCGCCGAGATTCGCCTCTTCGGGCGGCTGGGCGGAGACGTGGTGGGGATGACCAACGTGCCCGAGGTGATCCTGGCCAATGAACTTGGGTTGAAGTATGCCGCGGTGTCCCTGGTCACCAACTACGGGGCCGGACTGAGTGACACCCCCCTCACCCACGAGGAGGTCTGCGAGGTCATGGAGGCCAATCAACGCAAAATCGGCAGCCTGATCACCGGGCTGATCGAGCATCTGGCTGCCCATGGAGGCGAGACCAATCATGAACGCTAGCACCATCAGAGACCGGGGCCTGGCCCCCGCGGGGCGGCTGAAGATCGACTGGGCGGCCGCCCACATGCCGGTTCTCAACCGGCTTCGCGACGAATACAGGCGGAAGCGCCCTCTGGCCGGGTTCAGGGTGGGGATGTGCCTCCATCTGGAGGCCAAGACTGCCTATCTGGCCCTGGTGCTGTCGGACCTGGGAGCCCACGTGACCATCGCCGGGTCCAACCCGCTGTCGACCCAGGACGACGTCGCCGCGGCGGCCGCCGCGGAGGGCATAGAGGTGCACAGCTGGCACGGGGCCACCGCCGCCGAGTACGAACGTTTCGTCATGAAGGTGGTGGATTCCGGGCCCAACCTGATCATTGACGATGGGGGCGACCTGGTGACGCTGCTGCACAGCCGGCGGAGGGACCTGGTGGCCGACGTGGTGGGTGGGGCCGAGGAGACCACCACTGGCCTTCTGCGCCTGCGGGCCATGCACGACGCAGGCGAGCTGGGTTTCCCCATGATCGCGGTCAACGACGCGCTGTCCAAGTACCTCTTCGACAACCGATACGGCACGGGACAGTCGGTCTGGGACGGGATACTGCGCTCCACCAACCTGGTGGTGGCCGGGAAACTGGTGGTGGTCTCCGGGTACGGCTGGTGCGGCAAGGGAGTGGTGCTGCGGGCCCGGGGCATGGGGGCCAGGGTGCTGGTGACCGAGGTGGATCCCATCGCCGCCAACGAGGCCCTGATGGACGGGTGCGAGGTGACAACCATGGATGACGCCGCCTCCAGGGGCGACATCTTCATCACCACCACCGGGTGCCGGGATGTCATCCGCGGCGAGCACTTCGCCGCCATGAAGGACGGGGCGATACTGGCCAACGCGGGGCATTTCGATGTGGAGGTGGACGTGGAGGAGCTGGAGCGCATGTACACGTCGCGGGGGGTGCGGCATAGCATCACCGAGTACCGGCGTCCCGACGGCGCCCGGCTGTATCTTCTGGGGGAGGGGCGGCTGGTCAACCTGGCCTGCGCCGACGGTCACCCCGCCGAGATCATGGACATGAGCTTCGCCCTGCAGCTGCTGGCCCTGAACTACCTGGTGCAGACCCCCGACCTGCCCCCGGGAGTTCACCGGGTCACCGACGACATCGACCGGAAGGTGGCCTCGCTGCGGCTGAAGGCGCTGGGTGTGCGTATAGACGAGCTGACGCCGCGACAGGAGGAGTATCTGAACAGCTGGCTCAGTGATTGAGGGGAGGGGACGAATTGGCCGAGAAGATTCAACTGGTGACGGACAGCACCGCGGATCTGCCCGGGGAACTGGTGGGGGAGCTGGGAGTCACTGTCGTTCCGCTGAACGTGACCCTGGAGGGTGAGACCTTTCTCGACGGCAGCCGGACGCCGGAGGAGTTCCTCGAGATGATGAAGGGGGCAAAAGAGCTGCCCAGGACATCGCAGCCCTCTCCGGGTGATTTTGTCGACACCTGCAAACCGCTGATGGAGCGGGGACCGGTCCTGTGTATCACCATGTCCAGCAAGCTGAGCGGAACGGCGCAGTCCGCCTCGGTGGCGGCGCAGATGTTGGGCGACCGGGTGGTCGTCTTCGATAGCCTGTCCGCCACGCTGGCGGAGGGTGCCCAGGTGGTCCGCGCGGCCGAGCTGGCCGACGAGGGGCTGACGATTGAGGAGGTGGTGGCCGAGCTGACCCGCTACCGGGACGAACACCGGGCCCTGGTGGCGGTGTCCGATCTGACCAATCTGGTGAAGGGGGGGCGGCTGCCCAAATGGCAGGGCAAGCTGGCCGACCTGATGAAGATCCGGCCGCTTCTGCACAATGTGGAGGGTGCGATCGAACCCCTGGAGAAGATTCGCGGCATCGAGCACATGTTCCAGCGGGTGGTGGAGCGGGTTCGGGACGAGACGGAGAACATCGGGCAGCGAATCGTGGGCATCAGCCACGCGGGTAACCCGGAGTGGGCCCGGTGGCTCGAGGATCAGATCCGGCCTCTCGGCCCGAAGAGGATCATAAGCGGGGACATGGGGTGCGTGATCTCCACCCACGCCGGCCCGGGGGCCATCATTGTCGGGGTCTGAGGGGGACTGGTTCTTGTGCGAGAGTTCGCGGTAACTGGAGGACACCTGGTCGTTCCCGGGGAAGAGGGCCGGGTGAGGGTGGTCGCCGGCGATCTGGTGATCCGGGACCGGGAGATCGCCGCCGTGTTGCCGGCCGGTGAGGTGCCGCCGGGGGGCCCGCCGGAGGATGTGGTAGATGCCTCCGGGTGCGCGGTCCTTCCCGGGCTGGTCAATGCTCACTGCCACGCGGCCATGAGCCTGCTGCGCGGCTACGCCGACGACATGCCCCTCATGAGGTGGCTGGAGGACAGGATATGGCCGGCCGAGGCCCATCTCCTGCCGGAGGACGTGTATTGGGGGACGGCCCTGGCGGCCCTGGAGATGCTCCGGGGTGGAGTGACCACCTTCGCAGACATGTATTTTCACACCGACCAGGCGGCGCGGGCGGTTGCCGACGCCGGGATGCGGGGCGTTTTATCCCTGGGGCTGATAGGGT
>JAWOBW010000254.1:0-3873 GCA_046484105.1 Bacillota bacterium | reverse complement strand
GTCGGGGCCGTCCAGGGCCATCTTGAGATTCATCTCCGCCGCCGTGCGTCCGGCCTCGGCCGACCGGTACTGCACCGTCGCCTCTTCCATCTCAAGCCTGGATACTGCCCCCCCGCGATACAGCTCCTCGGTTTGCTCGTGAGCCCACCGGGCCATGTCTGCCGCAGCCTCGGCCTGGTCCAGGGCGGCCCGCAGCTGGGCGATCTCCTCCTCGCTGACTCCCTTCTCCAGCTGAGCCAGCCGCGCCGCGGCCATCTCAAGGCCGGCTTCGGCCTGCATCAGGCTGGAACGGACGTCGGCGTCATCCAGACGCACGATGGCATCGCCCTCCTCCACCGGGTCGCCCATGTGCACTAAGACCTCACGGACCGTGCCCGAGATCCTCGGCGTCAGGTCAACGGAGAGCCTCGCACTGACCTTGCCCCCCACCCTGACGGTGCGCCGGATGTCGCGGCATTCGGCGACGGCCACCTCCACCGCCACGCCCGGCCCGACGTCTCCCGCCGGGTCTTCCGGGTCAGCGGAATTTGGATGGGCAAAGGCGAACAGGGCAACGGTGATCAGTGCACAGGTGACCCCCAGCACCGGCCAGCGGTTGCGCTTCACAAAGGACCACAGGGAAGATGAGGCGGCTCGAAACACCATGTACGGCCTCCTAACAGAACTGACCAGTCAGTTTTCTGTTCTAGAGTATAGCGCATCGGCAACATATATGCCAACGCGGCTGATGCTACTCATTAGTGGAGTTCTTCAGTGTTGGAGGGTGAATCCCCCTCGAGTCGGGGGAATCACGGTCTGTCAGGTACACTCATCGTGGGATGGGAGTGCCCGCGAAAAGAGGAGAACAGGGCACACAACCGCCTCCGGGCGATTCCCAGAAGCGACGGGGTCTCCCGCGCGGCAAAAGATCCGGGCCCCGTTCACGGGACGCAGGCTGCCCCGGGCTCAGCTGTCCCCTCCCTTGCGGCGGCGCAGAAAGACGGGAATGTCGAATTCGTCATCCGCCACGAAGGGCTTGAGCGTCAACTCATCCGCCTCGGCGTCGACGGGGCGTCTTCTGCCGTCGAGACCCGTGGCTATGACCGTGACGGTCAGCATGTCCTCGATGGACTCGTCCACCGTGGCGCCGAAGATGATGTGAACATCCCGGTCCATCAGCTCTCGAATGAGTTCTGCCACCTCGTTGACTTCCAGCAGTCCGAGAGATGGATCTCCCGTTATGTTGAGCAGCAGCGCTCTGGCTCCGTCGACGGAAGTCTCAAGCAAGGGACTTGAGATGGCATTTCGGGCGGCCTGGGTCGCCCGCCCGTCACCCGAGGCCGTGCCGATGCCGATCAGGGCGGTCCCCGTTCCGTCCATGATGGCGCGCACGTCGGCGAAATCCAGATTGATCAACCCCGGCACGGCTATGACGTCGGAAATCCCCTGCACGCCCTGCCGGAGGATGTCATCGGCAACCCGAAAGGCGTCAACGATGGAGGTCTTCCTGTCCACCATCTTCAGAAGACGGTCATTGGGAATGGTTATCAGCGTGTCTATCGATTCCCTGAGGTTCCCTATTCCCTCCTCCGCCTGGCGCATCCTTCTGAAACCCTCGAAGGTGAAGGGCTTGGTCACCACTCCCACTGTCAATGCACCCATTGAACGGGCGATCTCCGCAATCACCGGAGAAGCGCCTGTGCCCGTTCCTCCGCCCATGCCGGCAGTTATGAAGACCATGTCCGCCCCTTCAAGTGCGCCCTTCAGTTCAGTCCTGCTCTCCTCGGCCGCCTGAAGTCCCAGAGAGGGATCGGCGCCGGTGCCCAGGCCCCGGGTAACGTTTCTGCCAATCTGCAGCCTGTGCTCGGCTCTGCTGACGGCCAGAACCTGAGCATCCGTGTTGACGGCAATGAACTCCACGCCGCCCACGCCGGCCTCAATCATGCGGTTCACGGCATTGTTGCCCCCGCCGCCGACGCCGAAGACCTTGATCGTAGCGAAATCAGGATTGTCCAAGTCCAGCTGAAGCACCTCGACACCCCCTCATTTGGCCTCTCCGCCCGGGATCGCCGCGCCACCCCCGGATTGTGGCGCCTGACGCTCTCCTGCGGATCGGACGGTCACCGTTGACACGACGGACTGAGTCTGCTCATCTGCCCGTCCATATTGCCCCTACGACACATTTCGACTCACCGGCATCATTTCCTGTCTGGCCGACCGCGACGTTTCACCGGGTGACCGCGTACCGAGAGGATCCGGCACTGCGGGCCAAACCGCATTCGCCTAAGCCCCCGACAGCATAGCGTCCCGGGCGGGCTGGCGCCTCAAGGCGGGTTGATACCACTCGGCCGCACCATCGCAGCGACCGATGTGTGGCGGAAACTCCCATTCTCCGCCACCCAGATGCGTCTTCAGCCATCCCCGCACTCACTTCTTCCGCCTGCGGGGCCTGGGCGCCTGCCTCCTCCGCTGCCACAGAAAGCCCAGGGCGAAAACCCCCAGCATGAAGACATAGGCCCAGAGATTCAGGGCAGTGTTGCGCACACTCGACATGCCCAGGATGCTGACGAAGAAAGTGCTGCTGACCGGCCCGGCGAAGAAGACATAGAGCTGGGCCAGCAGGGAAAGCGCGCGGCTCATGTTGGCAGGATCAGTCCAGAAGAACTGCTGCACATAGATCGCGGCACAGAGAACGGTGAGGCTGCTGCCCCAGAGAAAGCTGGCCAGCGGGTTCTCGCCGCGACCAAACAGTGACCCGACCCAGAACCAGTAGCCCAGAAACAGAAGCCCCCAGCTAAATGGAGACACCAGCCACACATCCCTGGCCACCGGCACGCCCACATTGACGACCAGGTGGGCGAGAAGGGGCGGCAGAATCATCAGGAATCCAAGTTTGACTGATCTCACACGGATTCTCCTCTCGTGATGCACCTTCATCTGCAGCCGACGGGGAGGGCACCCGGGGGGGGTCCCCCCTCCGCGGATGCCGGGCCCGAGACGGCGACCGGCCCCTCGCACAATACCAGCATACAGGACTGACCCACCGGTGCGGTAGCGGTGTAAGAGACGGAGAAGGCGCACAGGTCACTGCCAATCCTCGTTCTCATCATCTCGAGGAGACCTCCGGCCGTTTACGATGCCATCTCCAGCTGTTAACATGGCACTATCCCCGAGAGAAAGCGGTGCGGAAAGGAATGATCCCCCGTGTCCTGCTGTCCCATCCCAGAGCCGGGCGAAATCTGGGCGGCGCGGCGCCGCCTGCGCTCTCTTCTGCGTCCCACCCCCCTGATCCGGTCACACTGGATCGAGGAGTCCGTCGGTGAGAATTGCCACCTGAAGCTGGAGTCCCTGCAGCCCACGGGTTCCTTCAAGATCCGCGGCGCCTACAGCAAGCTGTCCCGCGGTCGCAGTGAACTCGGCGAGGCCGTCATCACCGCGTCGAGTGGAAACCACGGAGCCGCCGTGGCCATGGCGGCCTCCCATTTTGGCATTGGGGCGCGCGCGGTGGTTCCGGTCGACACTCCTGCCGCCAAGCTCAGGAACATCCGACGATACGGGGCCGAGGTGGTCCGACGGGGAGCCGCTTACGACGAGGCGGAGGCATTCGCCCTGGCCGCGGCCGCCCAATCTGGCCTGACCTTCGTGCACCCTTTCTGCGACCGGGACATCATCGCCGGCCAGGGCACCGCCGCCCTCGAGGTTTTCGACCAGATCGATCCACCCGTCACCTTCGTGGTGCCGACGGGAGGAGGTGGCTTCATCAGTGGAATCACCCTGGCGGCGGGGGCGGTGAGCCCGGCCAATGCAGTGGTTGGCGTCCAGCCTGCCGCGTCACAACCCATGGTGCAATCGTACCGCGCTGGTCGGCTCATCGAGGTCTCCCACCACCCCACT
>JAWOBW010000229.1:0-7694 GCA_046484105.1 Bacillota bacterium | reverse complement strand
CCGATCTCGCCGATGCGATGGTTGAGGCTTTCGAGGCATACGGCGAGGATGTCAGGAAGGGATCGTTTCCCGAGGCGCAGCATACTTACAGTATGGATCCCGGGGAAGAAGAGCGCATGATGGAGATACTAGACTCGGAGTGAGGATGAATTCCAGCGTCTTGTGCGCTGGCCTGTGACGTCTGCCGATTGGCACGGGCCGCACCGCGGCACACGCGCTCGATCCTGTCGCGAGATGGACTTGGAGGCGGTCGATTGTTCACCGTGGCGCGAGTGGATGAGAGCCACCGGCTGTGGAATGAGGCCAGACGACATCTCGAGAGAGTGGACGACTGGAGATGGATCGTCGACGACTCGGGGCGCCTGAAGGGGAGCGTGACCCTCCTGGTCGGGTTTCGGGAGGATCGGGCGGCCGCCAATCTGAGCCTGCTGCGACGGCGGCTCGAGATACCCTCCGATCCTCCGCGCCCCGTCACTGCAGATGGGAACGAACTGTGGGAGCACTTCGTGATGACCTTCTCGGTTGAGCCGGATTGCCGGCGGATGGGGCTGGGCACTCTGCTGCAGCGGGAAGCCATCAGGCTTAGCCTGGAAATGGGACTGTGGCAGCTGAGAAGCTGGTCCAGCGTAGATAAGACTGCCAACTATGAGCTCAAGCTCAAACTGGGCTTTTCCTTCTCTCCCGGGAAGCAGCGCGGGATTCCGGGGGGCTATTTCGTCAGGCGACTCGTCTGGTGTCCCGGATCCGCGGAATGAAAGGAGTCCCCCGTGATCTTTTCCCCCGTTGACGCTGCGGGAACGGCGATCATCTTCGTCTACTATGGAGCCTCTGCCGGCTTCCTCATACTGCTCAGCCGGCTGTTCCGTATTCCCCGGGAAATGTTGCGCAAGACCTACCACCTGATGTGTGCCCTCAGTATATTCATCGCCCTGTATTGCTTCGAGCGCTGGTGGGGAGCGGCGTGCGCCATGGCGGGTCTCTTTCTCGCTGCATACCTGGTGATGGGCCCCCTGCAGAAGATCCCTGCCTTTCGTGTGATCAACAGACTGGGTGCAAGTGGGGAGATGAGGCGGCAGATCATCTCCGTACTGGGCGTTTTCGTGCTTCTGATAGCAGTATTCTGGGGTGTTCTGGGCCCGGCCAGCCGGTATCACGCGGCGGTGGGGCTGGTGGCCTGGGGCGTGGGGGATGCCTTTGCCGCCGTGTTTGGCAAGAGGTTCGGCAGGAAGAGGAAGTGGCTGGCGCGGCTGGTCCCGAAGAAGACGCTGGAGGGTGCGGTGGCCATGACGGCTTCTTCCTTCTTCGGCATCGCCCTGACGTTGATTCTGCTGACCCGGACGCCGGTGATTCTCACCTGCCTGGTCTCGGCTGTACTGGCCACCTGCGGCGGCCTGGTGGAGCTGGTGTCCCGCGAGGGATGGGACACGGTGACGGTTCCGCCGGCCGTGGCCTTTCTCTCACTGCTGATGGTTCCGCTCATGGCCGGGCTGGTGGGCTTCTGATCATGCCCCGGCACGACGTGGACATTGCCGCGCAGAAGGAGCGAACCCTGCGGGCGGCGTGGCTGATCAGCCTGACGGCGCCGCTTGCGACGGCGGCGGCCTTTCTGCTCGGAAGGTCGGCGGTGCAGCTGGCCGATTTCCTTCGCCGCACGGCAGAGCTTCTGGCATTGTTTCTGGCCTGGTACATCCTCAGGAAGGTTGCCGGAGGACAGCAGAACGGCCGCCAGTATGTCAGACTCGAGAACCTGTCGAGTCTCATCACTGCTGCTGTCATGTTCATCTCCTTCGCACTCGTGACCTACAGCTCCGTCTCTCGTTTCCTTCACCCGGTGCCCCTCGGGTGGGTGGCGCCGGGCCTGGTCATTCCGATAGGCGGGGTGATGGTCAACGGCTGGTTCTGGCGCCGGGGATCGCTGCTGGCCAGGGCCGAGTCCACCCCGATCATCGAATCCCAGTGGCGGCTGTGCCGCTCCAAGACCATCCTCGACGCCTGTGTCTTCATCACCCTTCTCCTCGCCCTGATCCTGGGTGATTCGCCGTGGGCACAGCGCAGCGACCTGATCGGATCGCTGGTGATCGGTGTGTTCCTGCTGGTGTCGTCGTGCAGGATCGGTCGCGGTGCGGTGGAGGATCTTCTGGATCGAAATCCACCGGAATCCTCTGCGACAGACTGATGGGTGATGAGAGAGCATGGAGCGACGGCCGTCAGTCCAGGTGGTCCCCTCTGCACCCTATCCCCCGCACACTCCATCACCGCGGCAGTGCCGGGCGTCAGTCCACTGAGATGTGAAGCGCGGGGCCCCGATCATTCAGGGCGCGCGAACCCTTATCAGCTCCGGGCGGCTGAGAAGTGGCCCGGGGATCCACTCGAGATCCCGCACACGGTCTCCAACCAGGACCTCCGTCTGGGGATAGTAGAGCCAGGCGGCCGGGATATCCTGTGAGAGGATCTTCAGTATCTCCTGTGCGACGGTCCCCCGGTCGACCGGGGAGGATTCCAGCAGTGAGCGGAGCAGCAGATCCACGGAGGGACTTTCGTACTTGGCGTCGTTGTATCTGGCACCGATGGCTGAGCTGGACAGAAGGTGGCTGAGGTCGGGGTCTGGTCCGACCGTGACCTGCACCAGGGCGGCCTCGTAGTCTCCGACGGTCAGACGGCGGTCCACTTCAATGAGGGGTGCGGTCTCTATCACCACGGAAACCCCGATCTCCGCCAGGGTCCGGGCGATCCAGTTGGCCAGCTGGGGGAAATCCCTCCAGTTGGGTACCATCAGGGTGAACTCGGCCCGGTGATCTCCCGACATTCGCACCCCGTCGCTCCCCCTGTCCGTCCAGCCGGCCCCGTCCAGGAGATCCTCCGGATTCTCACCTGCGGGCACCTCCTCCTCCGGGCGGTGCAGGGGCGACGCGGGAGGCCAGGGACCGGTGGCGGGAATGCCGGGAGGTGCAGCCAGCTCATGCATCTTCTGACTGAGAGTCGTTTCTATCGCCCGCCTCGCCGCCCGGTAGGCGAGAAATGGCGGAGCGGATGGCATTGCCAGGTAGACCACATCGGTGGAGGGCAGGGGAGCGCCTCGGGCCGCCGGTTCGGGGTCGAGGGCGCAGTGGGCGAATCCGCTGAGCACGGCACGTGTTCTCAACTCGGGATCGTTGAGTGGAGCCAGCTCAATGGCATCGAGGAGCGGCGCATTGCCCCAGTAGTCATCCTGGGCGGTGAAGATAGCCGCGGTGTGCGGGGACCATTGCTTCAGAGTGTATGGGCCCGTGCCCATGGGGTGACGGTTGTATACGCGGGTTCCCCTTGACTCCACCCAGTGTTGAGCCACCAGGGGAATGGTGATGAGGGCCGGGGGGCTCCCCTCGGGCCTGCGCAGGTGCAGCTTCACCTGATGATCGTGGGCACACGTGACATCGATGAGGTTGTCGAACAGATCTGCGAGGGGGAACGGCAGCTCCCCTTCCTCTACGGCCAGTCTGTATGTGAATGCGACGTCGGCGGCGGTGAACGGCGTTTCATCGTGCCAGTAGACGTTGGGCCGGAGATGAATGATCCAGGTGTTTCCCCCGTCGTCAGTGTGCCAGCTCTGGGCCAACACCGGCTCCAGCTCTCCCGTGCTGCCGTATGTGGCCAGGGGTTGGTGCACCAGGTGAGTCGCGAGCCGGGTCACCGGGTCTGTGGTGGAGAGGGGGAAGATGTCGCGAACCTCCAGCGGCACGGCCATCACCAGCTGTTCGGGCGAATCCTCATCAGGTTCCCTCACCACGGCGCGGGTGCTGATTGACCACAGGGTCACGGCGAGACACAGAATCAGGCCCGCAGTCAAGTATGGGCGCATTTCGATTTCCCTCCGGTCATGTATATGCGGACTGCGAAGCGGTCATTAGTCGCATCCGGGCAGGGTTGCCAGCTCGCCGCGGCGAACATTTCTACGGGATGGAGGAGATCTGCGGTGAGAGGAAGGAAGCTGACGCCCGAAGACATCCCGGCGGCGGTCAGGGGAGGGGCGATTCTCGGTGGGGGCGGCGGGGGAGGCCTGCAGCTCGGTTTGGAGCTGGCGGAAATGGCGCTGTCGGCCGGGGACCTGTTCCTGGTGCCGCCGGAGCAGGTCTCCCCGGAGCTTACCGTCATAACCTGTTCACTGGTGGGTGCCCCCGCCGCGACGCGGGCTCGGGTCCTTCCGGACGATTTTCTGCGGGCGGTGCGGCTGCTCATGGATGTGGCGGGCCTGCGGGCGGAAGAAGTGGGGCTGATCAGCAACGAAAACGGAGCCGCCGCGACCGTGAATGGATGGTTTCAGGCGGCCGCGCTGGGCCTGCCCCTCGTGGACATTCCCTGCAACGGCCGGGCTCACCCCCTGGGGATCATGGGGGCCATGGGACTGGAGAGGTGCGAGGGATACAGATCCCTGCAGGTGGCCGTGGGAGGAGACAGATCTGCCGGCGCCCACCTCGAGATGACAGTATCAGCCGCCCCGGGCGCCGCCTCGGCGTTGATCAGGGAGGCGGCGGACAGGGCGGGAGGGCTGGTGGCGGTGGCCCGCAATCCCGTCAGTGCCGCCCACGCCCTGGAGCACGGCGCTCCCGGTGCCATATCGCAGGCCATCGACGTGGGCCGGGCCTGGCTGGAGGCGGACCCCGGTGCGCGGGTGGCGGGCGCGGCTGAAGTCCTCGGTGGGTTTCACGCTGGCTCCGGGGTGCTGCAGGCGGTGGAGATTGAGACGCGGGGTGGGTTCGACGTGGGGCTGGCCGTGGTGACCACGGGGGATGGACAGCTGGACATACCGATACTGAATGAATACATGGCCCTTCGCGCAGCCTCGGGTCAGCTTGCCGTCTTCCCCGACCTGGTCAATGTCTTTGACAGCGACTGCCGTCCGCTGTCGTCGGCAGAGCTCGGAGATCGGGTGGGGGAGCGAGTTGACGTCACCTGGGTTCCGCGAGAGAATCTCCGCCTGGGCAGCGGGGCGAGGGATGCGGCGCACCTGGATGAATGTGAGAGGCTACTGGGGGTGAAGCTCAGGTGAAGGGAACCATAGGGGTGGTCACCATTGGGCAGTCTCCCCGTCCGGATGTCGTCTCGCCCATGAGAAAGATATGGGGTGAGGATGTACCGGTGAGGGAGGCAGGGGCTCTTGACTCTCTCTCCCGTGGCGAGATCGACGCCCTCCGGCCGGCCAGTGACGAGGAGGCGTTGGTGACTCGGCTGCGGGACGGAACTGAAGTGATCATCAGCCACCGGGAGACGGAGAAGCTGGTGGCAAAGGAGGTATCTGCCCTGATCTCCGACGGGTGTGATCCGATACTGGTACTGTGCACCGGATCATTTGCCATTGCGTCTTCAGGTGCGAGGGTGATCTTCCCCCGGAGGATACTGGGCGGTTTGGTCCGGGCGTTGCACTGTGCAGGTCCGTTGGGGGTGATGCTTCCGCATCCGAGTCAGGAGGAGACGATCGGGGAATTGTGGAAGAAGGAGGGGCTCGAGGTGATCACAGCCGCGGTTTCGCCCTACAGCCTCGAGCGGGACCGGGCGAGTCTATCGAGGGCAGCGGGACTGTTTCGGAGGGCGGGAACGGACCTGATTGTCATGGACTGTATGGGGTATTCGATTTCCATGCGGGAAGCATTGCGCCAGGCGACTGGGGTTCCGGTTCTGCAGGCCAGTTCCGCGACGGCCCACGCCGTGGCCAGCGCTTTTTGCTAGTTTGAGGAGGGATTGACATTGACTGGACTTTCCAGAGAGCAGAGGCTGAAAATGCTGGAGGAGCTCACACAGACGCCCGGGGTACCCGGGTACGAAAGTGAGGTTGCCAGTGCCCTGATGGGATGGATGGAGGGTGTCGCCGAACCCACCTACGACGGGTTGGGCAGCGTCATTTTCTCGCACCAGGGGGCGGCTGAATCCCCGCGCATAATGCTGGCCGGTCACATGGACGAGGTGGGATTCATGGTCAGGCACATCACCGAGGAGGGGTTCATCAAGTTCCTGCCCCTCGGGGGATGGTGGGACCAGGTCCTTCTCGGGCAGCGCGTGGTGATCCGGACCTGCCGGGGGGAGCTGACCGGGGTCATAGGGTCCAAACCGCCACACATTCTTCCGCGGGAGAAACGAGACAAGCTGGTGAAGCTGAAGGACATGTTCATTGACGTCGGTGCCCGGGACCGCGAGAATGCGGAGCAAATGGGTGTGCGCGTCGGCGATCCCATAATACCCTTCAGTCCCTTCGCGACCATGGGCGATGGCGATCTGCTGCTGAGCAAGGCCTGGGATGACCGGGTTGGGTGTGCTCTCTTCGTTGACCTTCTCCATCGACTGGTGAATGAGGATCACCCGAATTCCGTCTACGGGGTGGGGACTGTGCAGGAGGAGGTCGGGTTGCGGGGAGCCACCACCAGCGTGGAGATGGTCAAACCCGATGTCGGCATAGCCCTGGAGGTCAGCATCGCCGGTGACGTGCCCGGGGTCGAGCCGGATGAGGCGACCGACGAGCTGGGAGGCGGACCGTCCCTTCTGTTTTACGACAACAGCATGATTCCGAACCTGAAGCTGCGGGACCTGGTCGTCGAGGTGGCGGAGTCCGAGGGTATTCCCCTGCAGGTCTCGGTCATGTCTGGTGGCGGAACGGACGCCGGCAGGATACACATACACCGATCTGGAGTGCCCAGTGTGGTCCTGGGGGTGCCGACTCGCTACATTCACGCTCACGCGGGAATACTGTCCATTGCGGACTATGAACAGACGGTGGATCTTCTGACCGCCCTGATGAAAGTGTTGGACGGTGACACGGTCGGCTCACTGCGCAGTTTCTGAGGAGGGGATTGATGATGCGTGGCAGGATGAAGGCCCTGGTGAAGAGTGAACGGGGTCCCGGGTTGGACCTGCGGGAGGTGAACATCCCCTCCATTGGTGACCGGGACGTCCTGATCCGGGTGCTGGCCACATCCATATGCGGCACGGATTATCACATATACTCCTGGGACGAATGGTCCCAGGGCCGGATTCAGCCGCCCATCATCGCTGGCCACGAGTTTGTCGGTGAGGTGGTCGAGTTCGGCGAGGATGTGACCGATGTGCAGGTGGGGGACCTGGTGACGGCTGAGACTCACATTGTGTGTGGCCGCTGTCTGCAGTGCAGGATGAATCAGCGACACGTCTGCGCCGAGACTAGGATCATAGGTGTGGATGTCGACGGCTGCTTCGCCGAATACGTGGCCCTGCCGGCCGTCAATCTCTGGCCCACCGATCGCGAGCTGGACATCAGGGTCGCCTCGGCCCAGGAGCCGCTGGGGAATGCAGTTCACACCGCCCTGGCGGGCCCGGTCGCCGGTGCACGCGTTGCGGTCACCGGCTGCGGTCCGATAGGGTTGATGAGCATCGCCGTGCTCAGGCACTGTGGTGCCCGACAGGTGATAGCCACCGAGGTCAATCCCTATCGGATAGAACTGGCCGCGAGGATGGGAGCTGACGCGGTGATCGATGTGAAGAGCGAGGATGTGGTCTCCCGCGTCCGGGATCTGACCGGGGGTGTGGGGGTCGACGGAGTGCTCGAGATGTCGGGTCACCCTGCGGCCATAGACCAGGCGATGAAGATGGTGCGTCCGGGCGGGCGGGTCAGCTTGCTGGGCGTGCCGTCCGGCAGTCAGGTGTCCCTCGATGTGGGGGGCGACATCGTATTCAGGGGAGTGAACGTACAG
>JAWOBW010000171.1:0-5262 GCA_046484105.1 Bacillota bacterium | reverse complement strand
CAATCTCGCCTATCGAGTTGGTCATGGCGCCCGATCCGAAGGCCTGAGCCAGGCCGGCCACGGTGGAGGCGTGACAGAGGCGGGCGCAGTGATCCACGTTGTTCGTGCCGATGACCGCCCTCATGAATTTCTGCATGAGGTAGTTCTCCTCGTTGGTGCACTTGGCGGAGCTGAGACCCGCCACGGCGTCGGCGCCCCACTGCCGGCGCACCTCGTCCAAGCGCTGTGCGGTGTAGGTCAGGGCCTCGTCCCACGAGGCCGGCTGCAGCTCCCCGTCCTTGCGAATGAGGGGGGTGGTGAGGCGGTCAGGGTGGTTGACGTACTCGTAGCCGAATCTTCCCTTGACGCAGGATTCTCCCCGGGGATTCGCGCAGCCCTCGGCCGGTGCGGTTCCCACCTGGATGACCTGGTTGTCCCGGGTGCGAAGGATGATGCGGCATCCGACGCCGCAGTACGGGCAGATCGTTTCCGTGGACTCGAAATCGTAGATCCTGCCGCGTCCCTTGGACGGGCTGTACGTGAGGGCCCCGGTGGGACAGATCTCGACACACTGACCGCAGAAGACGCAGGTGGAGGTATCGGCTGCCAGGTCCTGTTCAAAGGGCGTCGCCACAGTGGTGATTGCCCCGCGATTGACGAAGTCTATGGCGAAGGCCGCCTGGACTTCATGATCGACGCGTATGCATTTGCCGCACCGGATGCACTTGTCAGGATCCACCTCTATGAAGGGATTTTCGGATTTGAGCTCGAAGTGCCGCCCGGTCGGGCACCCGAAGCTGGATTCGGAGATGCCGTACTCATACGCGAGATCCTGGAGGGCGCAGTTGCCGTTTGCCTCGCACACCAGGCAGTCAAGGGGATGTTCCGACAGCAGCAGGTCGAGCATCATGCGACGGGCCTCAATGGTCTCCGGATTGCGCGTGAGCACCCTCATATCCTCGACGACGGGTGTGGTGCAGGCGGTCACCAGCCGGTTGTCGGGTTCCAGTGTCACCAGGCACATCCGGCAGGCCCCGGCGATGCTCAGATGAGGCTCGTAACAGAGGGTGGGAATGTCAATGCCCTCTCGTCGCGCCACGTCCAGGATAGTGTCACCGGCCCTGGCCTCGTACTGGCGGTTATCAATGGTGATGTGCATTTTTCTGAAGCCTCCTAAACTCATCTCAGCTGATGGCGTCGACCGGGCACGCGGCAGCGCAGGCTCCACAGGCAATGCATGCTTCCTCATCTATGACGTGGGGCTCGCGCAGGCTGCCGCTGATGGCTTCCACCGGGCATTCATCAATGCAGGTACCGCACCCGACGCAGACGTCCGGATCGATCCTGTAGCTCGCCAGCGCGGCGCAGTGTCGGCTGGGGCAACGGTGGTCGAAGATGTGTGCCTCGTACTCATCCCGAAAGTGCTGAATGGTGCTCAGGACGGGGTTGGGGGCGGTCTGACCGAGACCGCAGAGAGATGTGGCCTTGATCATCTTGCCGAAGGACTCCAGCTTTTCAATGTCTCCCGGCTCTCCCTCTCCCCTGGTGATGCGCTCCAGGATCTCGAGCATTCGCTTGGTGCCTATTCTGCAGGGCGTGCACTTGCCACAGGATTCCTCCTGGGTGAATTCGAGGAAAAACCTGGCGACATCGACCATGCAGCTGCTTTCATCCATTATGACCATTCCACCCGAGCCAACTATGGCTCCCAGGCTCTTCAGTGATTCGTAATCGACGCCGGTGTCCAGGTACTTTGCGGGGATGGTCCCTCCCGAGGGTCCGCCGATCTGCACGGCCTTCAGCTCTTTCCCGTCAGGTATGCCACCAGCTATGTCGAAGATTATCTCGCGGAGAGTCATACCCATGGGCACTTCAACCAGGCCCGTCCGGGCCACGTCTCCCGCCACGGCGAACACCTTGGTGCCCTTGCTGGTCTCGGTGCCGATGCTGGAGAACCACTCGCTGCCCCGTCGGATGATGGGCGCCACATTGGCCAGGGTTTCGACGTTGTTGATGACCGTGGGCTTTCCCCACAGCCCGGACTGGGCGGGATACGGTGGGCGGCTCCTGGGCTGACCGCGATGCCCCTCGATGGAGGCGATCAGGGCCGTCTCCTCTCCGCAGACGAAGGCACCCGCGCCCACGCGGATCTCTATGTCGAATGAGAATCCCGTTCCGAAGATGTCCTCACCGAGGAATCCGCGCTGGCGGGCCTGGTCCAGGGCGGCGGTGAGGTTCTGAATGGCCACGGGATACTCGGCCCGAACATAGACGAATCCCCGGTTTGAACCGATCGCATACCCCGCTATGGTCATGGCCTCGATGACGCTCTGCGGGTTTCCCTCCAGAATGCTTCTGTCCATGAAGGCGCCGGGGTCCCCCTCGTCGGCGTTGCATATGACGTACTTGGGTGTGCCCTCGGCCTTGCGGGTGAACTCCCACTTTAGGCCCGTGGGGAAGCCGGCTCCTCCGCGCCCGCGAAGGCCGGAGGCCTTGATCTCCTCGATCACCTCGGAGGGCTCCATTTCAGTCAGGGCCGTCTTCAGCGCGTCGAAACCTTCTCGCTCCAGGTAGTCGTCTATGTTGAGCGGATCGACGAATCCGGTGTCTCTGAGCACGATCTTCGTCTGCTTGGCGAGGAAGTCTATCTTGTGAAAGTCGGCAACGGCATGGTGCGAATCGTCCTGAACAGCCAGGGACGCCACGGGCTCGCCGCCGATCAGGTGTTCATCGATTATCCTGTCCACATCGTCCGGGGTGAGGTGACCGTACATTGTGCCCTCGGGCATTATGATCATCATGGGGCCCAGGCTGCACGGTCCCACGCATCCGGTGGTCTTGATTGCCTTTTTCATGGGGTATTCATCCTGAAGGCCGCGTTCCCTGAGGCCCAGCTGCAGGCGCTCTGCGATGTCTTTGGCGCCGGAGGACAGGCAGGCCGTCCCGAAGCAGATGAGGATCTCTCTGTCAGTCATGCGTCTGCACCTCCACTGCGGCGGCGGATTGATACCGTTGTAGAATCTCCCGGGTGCGTTCCGGAGTCAGGTTGCCGTAGACCTGATCGTCTATCATCATGACCGGCGCCAGGCCACAGGTGCCGAGGCAGCGGGTCTGGGTCAGGGTGAAGAGGCGGTCCTCGCTGGTCTGGCCCACGGTTATGTCCAGTTCTTCAGATACGGCCTCCAGGATTCCCTCGGCTCCCCTGACGTAACAGGCGGTGCCCATACAGAGTCCGATGGTGTGTTTCCCCTTCGGGGTTGTGGTGAAATGAGAGTAGAAGGTGACGACTCCGTACACCTGGCTGAAAGGTACTTTCAACGCACGGGCTATGTACTGCTGCACTTCCAGGGGCAGATATCCCACGCAGTTCTGGGCCTCGTGCAGGACGGGCATCAGGGCACCGCGCACGCCTGCGTACTTCGCTATTATCTCGTCGAGCTTGCTGAGCAGTTGCGGGTTCATAGCTGACTTCCTCCGATCTGCAGTGAGACAACTCGTCTCGAACTCAAGGGGTTGTCATCCTCTCCCTCAGACGTTGTGCCGGATAGTGAGATGCTCCGAGGTCTGCTCACCGGTCAATTATATCACACCGCGTCACCGCACCTGAATGAGCCGCCGGCCGCGGCACTGCCGGACCATCATCTCGCGGCCAGAGTACATAACCCCCGGGGGAGTGCAGCCGTGCCACCGGCTTTCGGCATTTTTGCGGCGGGTGACGGTTAAAGCAGCTAAGCAGGGCGGCCTTGCGTCGGAAAGCATCGGGAATCTCTCTACATTACCTCTCTTGCCGACTGAATTTATACTAACCGGTTAGTATGCTGTGCACTTGGGAGGGTTATCCTTGACTCAGAACAGTACCGCCAGTCGCGAACGAATACTCGCTGCTGCCGCCGACCTCTTTGCCAGAAACAGTTACAACGGGACCTCTGTTGATGCCGTGGCCCAGCAGGCTGGCGTGAACAAGGCACTGATCTACTACTATTTCTCCGGCAGGGAGGAGATCCTGCACACCCTGACGCAGGCTGCCATAGACAGCGTTTTCAGGGTTCGCGAGCAGGTGGAGACCCTGCGCCCGGGGGATGCCGGCTTGAGGGAGCTAATTAGGAGCGCACTGAGGGTTCTGGAGTCGGAGCGAGACACATTCCGTATCATGATAGTGGAGGCCCTGAAGAGCCGCAATGACAACGGCGCGCTGCTGTCATTTCTGGCCGCCGTCACGGAGAACTCTGCCCAACACCTGCAGGCCCACGATATAAAGCTGGAGAACCGGCACGCTTTCGACCTGTTATTGGCCTTCTTCCTCCTCATACCTACGGGCATGTTCATGGCCCTGGGGGAGTGTTGGTCCGAGCACATGAATTATCAGCACCGGCAATCGGAGGAGATCTTCTCTGACGCAATCGGAAAGATGATGGCAACGTTGAATCCCGAAGTGGTGGAGCAGTTGACCCCCTGACGCCGGTTCCTGGGAGAGGAGCGATCTTCCTATGGCACTGAGCGATGACATCAAACAGCGACTTACCGAGCTCGGCCTACGTCAGGTGGTGCGCATGGTGGCGCGCGATCCGGATTGCAACATTCCCGCGTTGATCGGCATTGCCCGCCAGTTTGCCGGCGAGGGTGCATACCGGGTTGCCCTGGACCGCCTGCAGAGCCGCCTGGACACCGACCCGCGCGCCATGCGCAAGGCGCGCATGGTGGTCAAGAACCCGCGACTGCTGGAGAAGTTCATGGTCAACTGGGTGCTGAACTCCATGTTCGTGAACGCCCCGGTGCGTCGCCGGCATATCGAGGCGGGCCGGCGCTGTCCCACAGTGGTGCTGGTGGACCCCACCAGTGCCTGCAACCTGCAATGTACCGGCTGCTGGGTGGGCGAGTACGCGAAGAGCGACCGCATTGAGCCCGGGCGGCTGGACCGCCTGTTCGAGGAGATGAAGGAGATGGGGATCTACTGGACCATCTTCTCCGGGGGCGAGCCCCTGCTCTACCCTCACCTGCTCGAGCTGGTGGAGAAACACGACGACATGGCCTTCATGGTCTTCACCAACGGCACTCTGCTGGACGATGCCTACGCTGACGAGCTGGAGCAGCTGGGCAACTTCTCGCCCATCTTCAGCCTGGAGGGACCCCGCGAGCAGACCGACGCCCGGAGGGCGACGGCGTATTTGCCGCGGTGGTCAGTGCCATGGGACGCTGTCGCGAGCGCGGCATTCCCTTCGGCGCCTCCCTGACCGCAACGCGAGACAACTTCGATCAGCTGATCGGCGATGAGTTCATAGGATT
>JAWOBW010000131.1:0-4510 GCA_046484105.1 Bacillota bacterium | reverse complement strand
GACAAGGATGGGAGGGTGCGACCGCATCGACGGACTGATCGGCGGGTTTCACCTGTTGCCCAGGGAGGTCCGGATCCAGGAGCGGACGGTGGAGGCCCTGTCGCAGTACGACATCGGTTCAGTGTGCTCGGGTCACTGCACCGGCCAACGAGCAGAGGCAATGCTCCAGGCCGCCCTTGGTGAGGCTTTCTCCGGGATTCACACCGGGGACAGGTTCGGTTTCGCCGCGGATTGACCGGCGAGACGGACGAGGATGATGCCCCAGCAGGGGCCCGAGAGACGAAGGTGAGATTCCGGGCGGTCCCGGGATCACATACCCCGATTGAGGGAGAGGATGGCGATGGATTTCTGGGACGTGGTGATGGGTCGCCGGAGCGTAAGGAGCTTCCGGGCGAGGCCGGTGGAGGAGGAGCTGGTCAGGAGAATAATCGAGGCCGCTCGCTGGGCTCCCTCCGGGGGAAACTGCCAGCCGTGGCGCTTCTGGGGCGTATTCGACTCCGAGGGACGGGAGGCCCTGGTTAAGTGCACCTTCTATGGCAATGATCCGGACAATCCGCCCCAGACGTGGATGCGGGAGGCCCCGGTCCTCATATTGGTGTGCTCCGATGCGCGGCAGTCGATGCAGAAGTATGATCACTGGGGTCGGGACTTTCTCGTCGCCCAGGACTGCTCCGCCGCGGTTGAGAACATGCTTCTGGCCGCGGTGGCTCTCGGTCTGGGCGGCTGCTGGGTGGGTGGACTGAAGACGCGGGATGTGCGGGAGAAGTTCGATCTGCCCGCTCACGTGGAGCCCTTCTGTGTCGTGGCCATCGGCTATCCGAAGGAGATTCCGGAGCCGAGGCCCAGATTGGACCTGGACGAGATATACACCCGCATCTGACCAGACGCGAGAGCGAGAATGGCCGAACTGGAGAGGAGGTGGATCATGCAGTTTCGCCGCGATTCCTTCTGTGGTCTGTACTGTGGTGCCTGTGAGGCTCTCCTGGCAACCCGGAGAGACGAGGTCGAGGATCTCGCCCGCCGGCTCGACCTGGAGGTTGAGGACCTGAGGTGCGGCGGATGTATCAGCGACGTCATATCCAAATGGTGTCGGGACTGCCACATTCGGGAGTGCGCCCTGTCCCGGGAGGTCGACTACTGTTTTGAGTGCCCGGATCATCCCTGTGACGATCTGTTGAGCTTTGCCGCGGACCGGCATTCTCATCATTCAGTGGTGTTGGTCAATCTGGAGGGGATGAAGAATCGGGGAGTTGACGCCTGGTTGAGAGAGCAGGAGAGTAGATGGAGCTGCCCGGGCTGCGGCCGGCCCCACAGCTGGTACGATCAGTCCTGTCCCGCATGCGGGGCCGACCTGTACAGCTGCGTCGATGAGGAGAGGGAGATGTCCACCTGACATTGAATCAGAGCGGCGAGGGGCGCGCCTGTCGCGGCCGGTCACCTGTCCGGCGGAGCCGGCCCGCCCCACAACCCTCACGCCGTAGCCCTCAGACTGCAGATTCCTGATCAGTTCGGAGGTGTGATCAACTCCCTCTGTTTCCAGCACCACCCCGATCTTTACCTCATTGAGGGGGATGTCCGCCTCGAGCCGGTCGTGGATTACGGACAGCACATTTGCCCGGCAGGCTGCCACCCTGGCCAGGAACCTCTGCAGGTTGCCGGGACGATCAGGGAGCACCGTGCTCAGGGAGAGGCGCCTGCCGGTGTGGACCAGTCCCTTCTCGATGATGCGGGACATGAAGTTGGCGTCGATGTTGCCGCCGCTGATCACCGCCACCACCGTGCGGTTCCGCAACCGGGCCCGGTGGTACAGCATGGCGGCGAGGGATGCGGCCCCGGCGCCCTCCGTCACGATCTTCGCCCGCTCGAGCAGAAGGAGCACGGCGCCCGCGATCTCCTCGTCCGTCACCGTGATTATCTCGCTGACGTGCCGCTGTCGAAGGTCATCTCGCCGGGTCTTCTGACGTTGATGCCGTCGGCGATGGTCCCGGTCCGCTCCAGTGAACACACCTTTCCCCGCTCCCGGGACAGCTTCGTAGATGCCGCCCCCTCGGCCTCCACCCCGGGTTTTGCCTGCGCGGCGGCCACGGCGATGCCAGAGATGTGTCCCCCGCCCCCGATTGGCACGACGATTGCCTCCACGTCGGGCAGATCCTCGATGATTTCGAGACCGACGGTGCCCTGGCCGGCGATGGTGAGCGGGTGGTCGAAGGCGCGGACCGGGGTTGCCCCCGTTTCCCGGCAGATCTTCTGCGCCCTGGCCGGGCAGTCGTCGAAGACCAGTCCGTCCAGGACAACCCCGGGCCGTAGGAGCGTGTGGCCTGAATCTTCGAGATCGGGGTTCCCTCCGGCATCACAATCGTCGCGGGGATGCCCATTTCCCCGGCCGCACAGGCCACGCCCTGGGCGTGATTTCCCGCGCTGGCGGCGACGACTCCACGGGATCGGGCCGCCGGATCGAGGTTGCAGATGGAGTTGTGAGCGCCGCGGACCTTGAATGAGCCGGTTCGCTGCAGGTTCTCCAGCTTCAGGCGGATGTGATTCCCGGCCAGCCGGCTGAAGGTCCGCGACGAGTCGATGGGAGTGCGATGGATGACACCCCGCAGGTTCTCCCGGGCCAGGAAGATGTCGGCCAGCTTCACCATCTCAATCCCCTCCGATCACTGTGTGGCCGCCTCCTTCAGGTAAAGTGTTTGCCAGCTGCCCCGTGTTCAGTCGTCACGATGGGAAAACGGGATCACGCGGGAGTGAGCTGCCGCGGCGATTACCGCGACGGGGGCGACCTGGGCATTTCCCGGCATGTGACGCGAAATGTCAGGTTCGACGCCAGCTGCCCGGCAGCTGCTGGGCGCCTGAGAAGATGGGGCGATGGTCGGCAGTCTGCTCGAGTGGGAGGCCATGATCCCTCAACTGACAGAACAGGCCTGTTGCTGTGACTGAAGTTTTCGGCGCCAGTATCCTCGTGCCCGGGGGCTGTACGGTTCCGGGTCATTGCGTGGCGGGAGTGCAGCTGAATTCTGGCAGAAAAGGAGGAACTCTGGAACTGTCGTCGAATGTATACAAAGGATGTACACAATGGAAAATGGATGAGGCATTTGGGAAAAGGGAAAGCCGGATCGATCACGAAAGGCATAATACGTACCTGTGAAAGCCGGTTTCGGGTCTGCAGGCCGTGCAGTGTTCGGTTAGCTCGAAACCGTCGTGCTCTGTTCAGCCATGTGATCAGGTGAACTGCGTCCAGAGACTCGCCTCTCTGACTGCGGAGCGGGATCTGGCCAGTGGACTCGACCGGGGCTGCGTTCCGAGTCGGGTCATTTGTCAGTATAGAAGTGCAGGGGGAAGTCGGAAAGGGGTATCCATGGACCCATTTGAGTGGCCATATCCGGTTGAGTGGGACAGAAGCGAGGTCATGTCGGCCGATGTGTTGGTCATAGGTGGGGGAGTTGCCGGATGCTGGGCCGCAATTTCATCCGCCCGCCGGGGTGCCAGGGTGGTGTTGATGGAGAAGGGGGCCACCATCAGGAGTGGTGCGGGAGGAACGGGCTGTGACCATTGGGAGAATGCAGCCACCAATCCCTGCTGCATTGTGAGCCCCGAGGAGCTGTTGAAGGCGTTGACGGAGAGTCACGGCGGCTACTACAACGGCATCTCGCACTACATCGAGTGCAGGGAGGGCTACGACAGGCTCCTCGATCTCGAGGGGATGGGCGGCAAGATCCGCGACACCGACGATGAATTCGAGGGGGCCGAGTTCAGGGACCCGGAAACGAAACTGCTCTTTGCCTATGACTACACCGCCCGGCAGACTCTTCGCGTCTGGGGAACGACGTTCAAACCGGCGCTGTACCGGGAGTGCAAGCGTCTCGGCGTGCAGGTGGTGGATCGGACGATGGCGACGTCGCTGCTGGCCCGCCGGGAGGAGGGGGGGCGGATCGTCGGTGCCACCGGAGTGCACTGCAGGACCGGGAGATTCCTGGTCGTGCAGGCGAAGGCCACTGTGCTCTGCACGTCACGGCCCACCAGGGTGTGGCTGTTTGACTCCGATCTGCCCGGATTGTGTGAGTTCCGACCGCCTCAGTGCACCGGCGACGGTCACGTCATGGCCTGGCGGGCCGGAGCCGAGTTCGCCATGATGGAAAAATCGGTGAGGGCGCAGTACTCGGCGGCGGGCCGGAGCTATCCCGCGTACGGGGCGGGCAACCCCAACAACACCTGGTATGCCTGTACGATGATTGACGCCGAGGGACGCGAGATCCCGTGGGTGGACAGAGATGGTCGCGAGCTCTCATCGGCCTCGGATCGGCATCGCCCGGCGCCCGGGCAGCGCTTCTTCCTCAACGGCGGCTCGGTGGAGATTCCGCCGTACGAATACAGGGGGCCCAACATAATCGGCCCGGAGGAGATCGCCAGGCGCGGGTACACACTCCCCCTCTTCAGTGATCTCTCCCGGATGCCTGACTCGGAACGGAGGGCTATCTGGGGACTGATGGTGGGGCAGGAGGCGCGAACTGCC
>JAWOBW010000237.1:0-4981 GCA_046484105.1 Bacillota bacterium | reverse complement strand
TTCAACACCCGATCCTGCTGGTAGTGATGACCCAGGATGACCAGCTCCGCCGCCAGTTTCTCGCGGGCAGACTGGATCGCCTCGTCCACGTCTTCATCCGTCATAGATCGGTATCTTTCCGGCACCGCACTCTGCACAGCAATACCTCCTCAGGTCAACTGCAGGTTCAGACTGATATCCAGGCTCGCATACGAGTGGGTGAGGAAGCCGACTGACATGATGTCCACGCCTGTCCGTGCCACATCAGAAGCCGTGGCGGCGGTGATCCCTCCCGAGGCCTCCACCGTCACCCTCCCGTCGATGACCCGCACCGCCTCGCGCATCTCGTCCAGATCCATATTGTCCAGAAGGATGGCATCGGCCCCTGCTTCCAACGCCTGGCGGACCTCGTCCATGTTCGTCACTTCCACCTCCACGACCATCATGTGGCCGACTCGCGCGCGGGCGCCGGCCACCGCCCGGTCGATCCCTCCGGCGGCGACGATATGATTCTCCTTGAGCAGCACGCCGTCGTCGAGACCCAGCCGGTGATTGAATCCCCCGCCCACCCGGACGGCATACTTCTCCAGCAGCCTCAGGCCCGGGGTGGTCTTGCGGGTGTCAACCACCCGGACGCCGAAGGGGCGGACCGCCCGCACTACCTCGGCCGTCTGGGTCGCGATCCCCGACATTCTCTGCAGGAAGTTGAGCGCCACTCTCTCTCCGCCGAGGATGGCCCGCGTCGGTCCCTCGACCGTCGCCACTGTCTGCCCCTCCGCCACCTCGGCTCCTTCCTCCACTTCCCGGCTCAACCTGGCCGGGGGTTCGAGGAGGTCAAACACTTTCTCGGCCACCGGCAGTCCGGCGATCACTCCTCGAGCCTTGCACGTGATCACCCCGACGGCCGCGGCCGACTCAGCTACAACGGACTCGGTGCTCACATCGCCCCAGCCCAGGTCCTCCTGCAGCGCCCTCCTCACGATCTCCTCCAGCATCAAATGGTTCACAGCCATCTCCTCTCAGCACACCGTGGAAATACTCACTTAATTGTCAGCACCTGATTGCTGTATTGTCAAGTGTAAAGAGGGAAGTGCTGATTGCAGGAGATGGCCCGGGAGGCGTCAGATGTGCCAACCAGGGACGGAGGGCGGCTCTCACTCCCTCCCGACCGATCAGTGAGTCGGATTGAGCAGGAAGCTGAGGGGCACGGTCAGGAGCAGCCCCCATGCCATCACGTGAAACATGGAATACAGCCCCATCCAGTCGCCTATCAGCCCGTACAGCAGGGGAGCAAGCCCCGAGGCCGCCAGCGTCACCGTGTAGTAGATGGCGAAGCCCCGGCTCCGCCTCCTCTCGGTAGTGACCGTCGGCACCAGGGCATACAGAACGGAGGAGGTCCCGTTCAGAAATACCCCAAGAAAGATCAGCGCCGCCCCCACCCAGCTACCGCCGCTGTGCAGGAAAGCGAGGATGCCCAGAGTTGTGAGCACCTCCGTCACGATCACCATGTTTCTCTTCCCCAGGAAGTCGCTCATAGGACCACACACCAGTTTGCCGGCGGCACCGCCCGCGGCCAGTAGGCCCAGGAAACCGCCCAGCGAGGCCGCCGAAAAGCCCTTGTCCACCAGGGCGAAGGAAGCGAACACCACCACTCCCGAGCGGGCGAGCGAATCGAGCACGCCCACGAAATGCAGGGCGAGGAAGGCCCGCCAGCTGGTGATGCCCCAACCGGCCACCTCCACCTCCGCCGGCGACGATTGAACCGGCCTCTCCCTCTCCTCCACCTCGGGCTCGCTCGCCTGTTTCTCGAGTCGGTGCAGTCCCAGGGCGAGAAGAGCTCCGACGACGCCGATCGACATGAGAGAAGCGCGCCACCCGAAGGCCGCGGCGATGAAACCGGCGACCACTGGACACAGGGCCTTTCCCACATCCCCGGAGAAGTTGAAAACCCCTATGACCGCCCCCATCCGGTCCGCCGGCGCCCCCCGGGAAACCAGGGCACTGCCGACGGGATGCGCGGCGGCGCCGCCGGCTCCGGCGATGAACACTCCCGCCAGGAAGGCATAGTAGGACCAGGTCAGGCCCAGGGCGGCGATGCCGAGGCTGAATATGACCGTGCCGAGGGTGAGAGCCGTCAGGTCACCTATGCGCTCGGCCAACATGCTGAAGGGAATGCCCAGGCCGGACAGAAGCAGATTCATGGCGGTCTTGATGGCACCGGTGCCGGCGTAGCTCAGACCGAAGTCCGCGGCGATGAAGGGCAGAAGGGGATACAGGCTCCAGGAATACCCGTCATTGAGGAAGTGATGCACAGAACACCGCGCCAGTTCTCGCAGGGACTTTCCGTCTCCCAGGTAGCTGCGGCTTATTCCCCACGGCATGCGATCACCCTATACAATGCGAGATGAGTTCAGTTCCCATTTCTACAGGTCGGAGCGATAACCTCTTCGCCCGAACGAAACAGCACAATGAAATGGTACCGCCTCGTTGCGCCCATCAACGCCGCAGCCACCATCCTACATAACCGGTTGGCGGCTCCTTTGGAGGGATCACGTGTGTTCAGTGATGACCACACCTGGACACCTGCCGATCTTGTCGGCGCCCACCGGGAGTATCGTGAAGCACATCTAAAGACAGAACTCCTGATGAACGGCAAGTGCAGCCATTGCCATCAGAATACGCTTCACCCGGACATGTTGATCAGCGCTCGTAGACTGTGGGTCAGGCCGGCACTTCTCTTACCAACACCGGCAGTGTACTGCCATCGCTGCATCTTTCATCATGCAGCTCCTAGTATTGCGGCCTGGGAATGCAGCTCACAACGAATCTGCCGGTGAGGCGGCTCCTCCGGTGGAAAGCCGCTTCACTACCACGTCGGCGCGAAATCTGTCACAATAAGGGTGTTGTGAAACGCAGTCGCGTACTGAAGCGCATGGAGCCTGGCATTCGGTTGTCTACAAACGTGAAACAAGCGCGAAACGGGGTGTGAAGATGACGAGAAACGAGGGGGACTACATACGTGTACCCGTCGATCAGGTGAAGAGCATCACGTCGAGACTGCTGCAGGCCCACGGCGTGCCCGGCCGGGACGCCGACGTGGTGGCCGAGGTGCTGACGGCAGCCGATGTCCGGGGAGTTGAATCGCACGGAATAGGGCGCCTGATTCCCTACTACCTCACCGGGCTCGAGAAAGGATACATAAAGACCAAGCCAGAGGTCAAAGCGGTGAGAGAACACGGCTCCATCTTCGTCATGGATGCAGACAACGGCCTGGGCCACGTGGCCTGTCACCGGGCCATGAAGAAGAGCATCGCCCTGGCCGAACAGTACGGCATCGGCATGGGTGGAGTACGCAACAGCAACCACTTCGGCATCGCGGGATACTACGCCATGATGGCGCTGGAGGAGGGAATGATCGGTCTCTGCCTGTGCAACTCCACTCCCCTGGTGCTGCCCACCTATTCGAAGAAGGCTGTACTGGGGACGAACCCCATCAGCTTCGCGGCACCCGCCGGAAAGCACCGGCCCTTCGTTCTTGACATGGCGACAAGTGTCGTTCCCATAGGCAAGATCCAGGTCCACCGCCGCTGGGAGGCCAGGGTGCCCCCGCAGTGGGGTGCTGACGATATGGGCAGGCCCACCGATGATCCGGAGGAGATCCTCGACGGCGGCGGGCTCTTCCCCCTGGGCGGACCGGCCGAGACCTCCGGCTACAAGGGCTACGGCCTGGCAGCAGTCGTGGACATCCTGTCAGGAGTCCTCACCGGGGCGTCGTTTCTGACCGGCGTCTGTCCTGGGAGTGCTCCCAGACCCTCGCAGGTGGGCCAGTTCGTCGCGGCCCTGAAGCCGGACGCCTTCATCGACCCCGATGAATTCGCGGGCAAGATGGATTCCTTCATCGATGAGCTGAAAGGCGCTCCCCTCGCCGAGGGCTGCGATCGCGTCTTCGTGGCGGGAGAGAAGGAGTTCTGGCAGACGGAGGAGAGCGAGCGGGAGGGCGTGGCCGTCCATGGGAAGGTCTGGTCCGAAATCATGGAAGTCGCCAGAAGGATGAAGGTGGATACGACCTGATCGCGGCGCCTCTCGCACCTGCGGTCCCGTCCACTGCGGCACAACGCCCCCCCCCGGGCACCACTTAAACGTGGGCCCGGGGGGCGCCCCATCCGTGCGTGGTCTTCACTGCGCCGCATTCTCACCTGTGATCCCGACCGCAGCTTCCAAGGGGCAAACCCTAGATCACCAGGTAGTCGCGGCTGAAGCTCGTGAAGGGGACTCCCCCCTCCCGGGTGACCTGCACGACATCTTCAACCCTGACTGCCACCCCGTCCGGTATTCTGATGCTCGGCTCTACAGTGAAGCACATCCCCTCCTGCAACACCGTCCCGTCCAGCTCATAGAGAAAGGGAGGCTCGTGCACGTCGATGCCGATTCCGTGCCCGAGGCGGTGAGTGAAGTAATCTCCCAGACCGGCCTCCTCGATGACCCGGCGGGCGACTCGATTCAGCTCCCGGGCGGTTATCTGTCCGGCCTTCATGGCCGCCACGGCCGCGGCCTGCGCCTCCATGACCAGGTCGTGATACTCGCGGTACTCCTTCTTCGGTTCCCCGCAGAACACCGTCCGCCCGAAATCCGAAGCATATCCCTGCCAGAGAACACCAAAGTCGAAGGTGATGGAAGCTCCCGGCACCACCGGAGTGTCTCCCGTCTTGCGATCCTTCGCGGGCATCCGGGGGATACCATCGCCGCTGACGACTATGCCGGTGTGAAACGAAACCCCCGACCCGCCGCAGACTATCACCTGATGGTCCACCTCCCGGGCGATGTCGTACTCCGTCATCCCCACCCTCAGCCGCCTGAGCACGGCGGCGAACACCCGGTCGGTGATGGCCCCCGCCTCCTTCATGATTCGCGTCTCGTGTCGATCCTTGATGGCTCGCATGCGGGCTATCGCCACGGAAGCATCCAGGAACTGCAGCTCGGGACGGGCCTCCTTCAGAAGAAA
>JAWOBW010000223.1:0-7646 GCA_046484105.1 Bacillota bacterium | reverse complement strand
TCGCCGCTGGCAATGCCACCCGGCCCGGCGCGGGAGCACCAGAGGCGACGCGGTGCACCCTCCGGGGACTGGCCTGCGCCCGGTGTGAGAAGGTGCCGCTCCCGCCCGCACACTCCCCGCGCACGCACTATCCGTCCGCCCTATTCAAACCAGAAGATCTCCCCGATTGGAACCGCAAAGAGACGCGCTATGTCGTGGGCCAGTTTGAGGGACGGATTGTAGCGTTCGGCCTCCAGCCGGACTATCGTCTCACGCCGCACCCCGACACGTTGTGCCAGTTCCTCCTGGGTCATGTCCGCCGACAGACGATATATCTTCAGCCGCGTTCGAAGCCGGGCCATGCTCATCGTCCCCGGGTTTCGTAACCCAGTAGGAATGCGACGAAGACAGTGATCATAACCGGAAAAAGGCCGATGACCACCGGATACACGGTGCTCGCGGGATACTCGAGCAGGATGAGACTCCCCGCCAGCACGACGCCGATAAGTGCCACCAGGAAGGCATTGCGGCCCGCCAGTGCCAGATTGCCGCGAAAGCGCTCATCCCACCGAACGGCAAACAGCGCGAACAGGCCGAAAAGACCGAGCAGGCCCAACCGCTCTTGCCCCTCTATGCTCCCCAGCACCCCCAGTATTCCCAGAAGACCCAGGAAAGCAAATGGAGACACCCTCTTGAGTTTCATGACATCATCCCTCTCGAAGATAGTACGTGAACACGCCACGTGATAATTATATCACACCGGCGGTGATAAATATATCACATGCGCGTGCTGTCTGTCAGCTGTGAGGAGGCAGATACCCCGCACCAAGAGAAGGCGAGGCGCGCATCGAACACTGCACGCCCCGCATCGTCCGGGGTCCGGAAGCTCCCACCGGGGTGACTATCAGCGGAAGTGCGCTCCCAGATGCCCGCCCAGAACCGCCCGCGATATGAGGATGGCCGCCAGCACGGCCATCACGATCGCGGCGTCGAAGCTGAGGTTGGCCAGGTTAGCCCGGTTGGCATGATGGGTCCCGAAGGACGGACCGTCCATCTGCCGCATCTCGGAAACCAGCGCATGATTCAGCCGGAGCACCTCGGTCCACAGGCGGTCGCCCAGAGATGACAGCACTGTCGCCGAATTGTTCACAGCCCGGCCGACGCCCCTCGCCGTCGCCGACGCCAGCCACCCGACACTGAGCCAGGCCGGGGGATGAACGTGAAACAGGCCGGTTTTCACCCCGACCGCGAACAGGGCCAGGCCCAGACCCAGGCAGGTGGCGATCCCCTTCAGATCCTCCACGGCGAACACGGACAGATGAGCAGAGAAGGTCGCGCCGGTCAGACCGGAGAAGGCAGGAGCGACCACCTCGTGCAGAAACGGCGCCGGCTGCAGGCCCAAAACGACGATGGCCGCGGCCAAAAGCACCGTGCCGACCACGGTCGCCATCCCCTCTCTGCCCGGCTGCAGCCGGGTTCGGGGTCGACCGAGGAATATGAATCCGAAGAACTTCAGGAAGGAACACGCCGTGCCCGCACCCGTGATGATGAAGGCCCATTCGACCGCCGTCAGCAGCGGCCGGCCGTGCGCGGCGTGCTCGAGGGCGTGATGTAGAACCGTCTTGGAGACGTAGCCGTTCAGTCCCGGCACCCCGGCGATCCCCATGGCAGCAACCAGCCCCACCAGGGCGATGGCCGGCATCTGCCTCCACAGCCCGCCCAGCTTATACATGTCGGTCTCGTGGGTGCGAAGGTAGACCGCACCGACCACCAGGAACAGGGCCGATTTGAACAGGGCGTGGTTGACGATGTGATACAGACTCCCGGCAAAGGCGAGGGGGTCCTCGGGTCCGAGATACGCCACCAAGCCCACTCCCATGAGGATGTATCCCATCTGGCTCACGCTGTGATAGGCCAGCATCCGCTTGGCGTCGCTCTGAAGCAGGGCCATGATCACCCCGACCAGCATGCTGACTCCGGCCATCAGGATCAGGGCCAGACCCAGCTGCTGCGAGGCGGGCGTGTCGGACAGCACCAGAAGAGACCGCAGGACGCCGTATGCACCGGTCTTGATCATCACTCCCGAGAGGACGGCGCTGGCCGGAGCCGGGGCCACCGGATGTGCCAGCGGCAGCCACACGTGCATGGGAACCAGGGCGGACTTCACCGAGAACCCTACGACCATCAGCACCACTGTCGCCGTCGACAGGACACCAGCGTCGAGCAGTACATCCAGGGCCAGGCCCCCGCCGAGGTAGTTAAGCAGCGCCACCCCCACCAGCAGGACCAATCCTCCGGCGAGACTGAGGTAAAGATACAGGTTGCCGGCGGCCACCGATTCCGTTGTCCGGGTGTGCACCACCAGGAAATACGACGAGAGGGTCATGAACTCGAAGAAGAGCAGGAGGGTGAGAAAGTCAGCTGCCAGGAAGGTACCCAGGACGCCGGTCAGAGTGAAAAGATAACATACGTAGTAGCGACGGGACCCGTCGTCCAGTCCCACGTAGTCGACGGACGCCAGCGCCGCCGCCAGCCAGACCAGGGCGCTGACACCGGCCAACACCAGAGACAGCCCATCCGCCCGCAGGCCAATTCCCCCGGGGAGCACCAGGCCGTCGAGGACCGCCTCCACCGGGCCCGCACTCTTGACGAAAGAAACAGCAGGACGGCGGTCACCAGGGAGGCGGCGCTGCACAGGACTGTCACCCGCGGCCAGGCCCACTTGTGTCCCCCCGGCGACAGCATCACGTATGCCGCCCCCAGGAGGGGTATGAACACGACTATCATCAGCATCATTTCCGTCACCTCCCAGTTCAGCTAAAAGCCGAACTCCACCGGTTGTCCCAGCATGGCCCCCGTCACCCAACCGGCCAGGCGAAGCAGGGGCCCGGGAAATAGCCCGACGAGCAGGCCCAGACCCGCCAGCGTCGCCACGGGAACGAGCATGGAGGCGGGAGCCTCCAGGCCGGGCGGCTTCTCCCGTTCACCCGGGCGGAACAGCGCCACCACGGAGATCGGCAGAATATACAGTGCGCTGAGCAGGGCGCTGAGGATCAGCACTGCCGCCGGGATGAACTGGCCCGCCTCCAGGCTCCCCGTTATCAGGTGCCACTTGCCCAGGAAGCCGTTGGTGGGCAGCACGCCGACCAGGGCCAGGGAGGCCAGGCCGAAGCACAGCATGGTCAGGGGAAACCTGCGGGCAATTCCACTCATCTGGCTGATGCGATCCACTCCGGACTGGCTTATGATGATTCCGGCGGCGAAGAACAGGATCACCTTGAACAAGGCGTGGTTCACCAGGTGCATGAGGGCGCCGCTCAACCCCCAGGAGGACAGCATGGACGCCCCGAGAATGATGTAGGACAGCTGGGCCACGGTGGAATAGGCCAGCCGGAGTTTGAGAACGTCCTGCCGCAGGGCTATGAACAAGGCGACGACCATGGTGGCCATCGCCAGCACGGTCAATAGCCCCGCTATTCCCAGCTCCGAGAGGACCTGCACCCCGTATATGCTGTACACCACCCGGAGGATCCCGAACACACCGGCCTTGACCACCGCCACCGCGTGAAGCAGGGCGCTGACCGGAGTGGGAGCGATCATGGCCCGGGGGAGCCACCCGTGAAGGGACATGACCGCCGCCTTGGCGCCGAAGCCCACCACCAGGCAGCAAAACAGGGGTACGAGATGGGAACCCGCCTTGATCGTCTGCAGGAACCCGCCCCCGGCAAAGACCAGATCACCGTAGCTGGACTGCAGTCCCACAATGCCCACCAACACCAGGGCGGCGCCCAGGAAGCGGGAAATGAGTGGGACTGGCATGCCTCCGGAGAAATGAACGGAAATGGTAAGATGTGAAATCACCGGCGACAACCAGCCCGCAGGAAGGGCCAATCCAGGGGCACAGATTCAGCAATCCAGGATGACGAGAAGACGCCTCCGGCAGCGCCCCGTTGCCCGCCGGAGAGATCCCCGGTCTCGCCTCCCTTCGGCAGTCTCGCGCACAATCCTTCGTCGTCTCAGCCTCATCTCATCTCCCCGCCCCTCACCGCTAGCATTTCTCCCGGCACACGCCGCATGCACCGCAGCTGGTGTCGGTTGCTTTTCAAACATCTGTTCGTATAGAATTGGTGCTGGAGGAATGTCATGAATCTCGAACAACTGCTGGATACCCTGGAACGCGACCCTCAATTCCGCGACCAGATCACCTCATGGACGAAAGTCCCGCCGGGAGAGCCGCAGTTCGCCCCGATTCCGTCTTTCATCAGACCGGACCTGGCCGAGGCGCTCGAATCCCGCGGCATCTGTCAGCTGTACTCCCACCAGGCGGAGGCGCTGAATCGAATCTCGCGGGGCGAAAACGTCGTGGTGGCCACTCCCACCGCCTCGGGCAAGAGCCTGTGCTACGTGCTGCCGGTCCTCAACCGGATCCTGAGTGAACCCAACTCACGGTCTGTGTTTCTCTTTCCCACCAAGGCCCTGGCCCAGGACCAACGGGAGGAGATGAAGTCCTGGATCGAGGTCCTCGGCGCCGACATCAGAAGCCACACCTACGACGGAGACACTCCCGCCAGCGCCAGAAGGACGATCCGCTCCGCCGGTCACATAGTCATGACCAACCCGGACATGCTGCACACGGGAATACTGCCCCACCACACCAAGTGGGTACGGCTGTTTGAGAACCTCGAGTTCGTCATTATCGACGAGCTGCACACCTACCGCGGGGTCTTCGGCAGCCACGTGGCCAATGTCCTGCGCAGATTGCAGCGGGTGGCACGCTTCTACGGCTCCGATCCCGCCTTCATAGCCTGTTCGGCCACCATGGCGAACCCGCTGGAGCTGGCCCAGAATCTGACCGGGCGAAAGTTTCACGCCATCACCGAATCCGGATCACCCGGCGGTGAGCGGCACATCATCTTCTACAACCCCCCGGTGGTGAACCGGGAGCTGGGAATCCGGCAGAGCTCCATCCTGGCCGCCCAGAGGATCGTGCGGCGCTTTCTGACCAACCACATACAGACCATAATCTTCGCCCGCAGCCGGCTACGGGTGGAGGTCCTGCTCTCGTACCTGAGAAGATCGGTCCCCCGGGCGAACATCAGGGGCTACCGGGGCGGCTACCTTCCCGGTCAACGCCGCGAGATAGAGCGGGGCCTGCGGTCGAAAGCGATAGATGCGGTGGTGGCGACCAACGCCCTGGAGCTGGGCATTGACATCGGTTCCCTGGAGGCCTCGGTCCTGGTGGGATACCCGGGGAACATCGCCAGCACCTGGCAGCAGATGGGAAGGGCCGGGCGGACAGACCGTCCCTCCGCCTCGATCCTGGTGGCCTCCTCCAACGCCCTCGATCAGCACATAATTGACCACCCGGAATACTTCTTCGCCCAGTCACCCGAAAACGCCCTGATCAATCCGGACAACCTGCTCATTCTCGTCAGTCACATCAAGTGCGCCGCCTTCGAGCTGCCCTTCACCTCCGGGGAAGTCTTCGGCGCCGGACCCGTCGACGAGATCCTGTCATACCTCAGCGAGCATCGAATCCTGCATCGTTCCGGAGACACCTGGCACTGGATGGCCGAGAGTTTCCCCGCGGAGGAGATCAGCCTCCGATCCGCCGCGGCGGAGAACGTGGTGATAGTCGACACCACCCAGCCGGAGCCCCAGATCATCGGCGAGGTGGACCAGTTTAGCGCCCCCATGCTGGTGCACGAGGGGGCCATATACCTGCACGAATCCCGCCAGTACCAGGTGGAGAAGCTGGACTTGAAGGAGAACAAGGCATACGTCAGGCAGGTCAGGGTCAACTACTACACCGACGCATCCCTGGCAGTGGACGTCCGCATCCTGGACCTCTTCAGGGAGGAGCGCACCGGTGGGACGGGCAGATTCTTCGGGGAAACCCAGCTCACCGCCCAGCCTACCACGTACAAGAAGATCAGGTTCTCCAGCCACGACAACATAGGCTGGGGACGAATACACCTTCCCCCGCGCGAGATGCACACCAGTGCCTACTGGATGACCCTCGAGGACGAGATCTGCGGGCAGATGGGCCGGGGCGAGGTGGAGGCGGGAATCATGGGTCTGGCCAACCTGGTCAGGGGGGTGGCCCCACTCTTTCTGTACTGCGACCCGCGAGACCTCTATGTGGTGCCCGAGATCCGCTCCCCCCAGACCAAACGCCCCACCATATTCGTCTGCGACGCCTACCCGGGCGGAATCGGCCTGGCGGAGCGGCTGTACGGGGTGCACGACGACCTGATGCAGACCTGCGCCGAGGTCATGAGAGGGTGCAGCTGTGAGCGAGGCTGCCCCTCCTGCGTGGGCGCTGCCGGAGAGGTCGGTGCTCTGGCCAAGGAATCGGCCGGGCGCATACTCAGGAAACTGACGGGATGATAGTGTGAATGTGCGCGACCGGCTGGAGAGGATGACCGAATACGGGATGCTCCACCTGCCCCCCCGGGCCGACCCGCACGAGGCGGGGGAGCGCCCCGACTTGCGCCCCTTCCAACCCGCGAAGACCCCCCGGGGAGTTACGTGGGTGCGGCGGGAGCTGTTCCCGGCGGATCACATCCACGGGAATATGTCCCTGGGCTCGCTGCGTTCGCACCCGACCGGGGCACTGTCTCTGCTGACGGGCGGCGAGCGGCCGCCCGACGACTGGACCGACCTTCTGTTTCTGGACACGGAGACCACCGGCTTGTCAACGGGAACTGGCACCTACGTCTTCCTGGTCGGCCTGGCTCACCTCACCGCCGGGGGAGAAGTCGAGGTGGAGCAATACCTGATGCCCGATCCCTCGGGCGAGCAGGCCTTCCTGATCGCCGTGGCTGAACGACTCGACACTTTCGATCACCTGGCATCTTTCAACGGAAAGAGCTTCGACCTCCCCCTCCTCTCCCACCGCTACACCATGAACCGCATGAGGGCCCAGCTGGAATTCACCGGCCACTGCGACCTGCTTCACCCGGCGAGAAACCTGTGGCGGAGAGTCCTCCCCAGCTGCAGCCTGGCCTCCCTGGAGAGTCACCGCCTGGAAGTGAACCGCATCGACGACATCCCGGGCTCGGAGGTTCCCGCCCGGTATTTCCTGTTTCTGTCCGACGGCAACTTCGACCATCTGGCCCCGGTGGTCAGACACAACACCCTGGACCTGATCTCCTCCGTCGCCCTGACAGCCCACATGCTGCAGGTGGCCGAGGGGCCCGGAGGGACAGAAGAGGCCCTCGCCCTGGGGCGAATGGCCAGACGGGCCGGGGACCACGACCGGGCCAACGCCTATTTCTCGGACGTCCTGGAAGAGTCAGAGTCCCTCTCCGCACTTGCCGTCGCCGCCGAGGAGCTCTCCCGCTGGCTCAAGCGGGAGGATCGCTGGGACGAGGCAGTGGATCTGTGGAGTTGGATGATCGAGAGGATCGAGGCCTCCGAGCTGGGACTCACCGCCGGTCCCTTCCCCTACATCGAGATGGCAAAGTACTGCGAGCACCGCAGCCGAGATCTCGACTCCGCCCTGCAGTACACCCGAAGGGCCATCTCCTCCGTCCGTCGCCAGTCGCAGATCGGGCCCCGATCCCGGCGACAGATGTCCGAGCTGCAGCACCGGCTGCGGCGCGTGCAGCGCAAGATCACCACCCGATCCCGCACATAAGGGGCACGGCTTCCTCATATATCTC
>JAWOBW010000220.1:0-4022 GCA_046484105.1 Bacillota bacterium | reverse complement strand
CCCCCTGGTGAGGGCAATGCTGCGGGCCATGCGCGCCGAGGGCGCAAGCCCCCGCTTTACCCTGAAGACGGGAACCTCGGATATGAATGTGGTGGGGCCGGCCTGGGGGGTACCCATGGTCGCCTACGGCCCCGGTGATCCGCTTCTCAGTCACACGGGGGATGAAAGGATCTCGCTGGAGGAGTATTCCCGGTCGGCGGCGGTGCTGCAGAGGCTCCTGGCGGACTGGGCGAGGGTGAACGACTGGCGTTGACGTGATCTGTTTCCCAGATGCACCGATTTTGGCGCCGGCGACATCCGGGGATTTCAGCCCGGCCGGGCGGGAGGTCTGCCCTGCGCTCGAGCGGGCCAGCCCGGTGCGCGTCGGTCCTGATGCCCTCCTCGCTTTGGAGAAGTGTGTGGCACGCGGCGCCTCGCCGCACATTCTCTCAGGCGCCGGATCGAAGCAGTCACCGCCCCCGCGCGGGGACGTTCGGTTCACGCGGGGAATCCGCGGCGGGCGCGCTACTGCACATCTGTCCCTGCGAGCACACATCCGATCTGCAGCGAGGGGGGACGGCCCTCCAGTCCACTGTTGCCCCGCGCAGGGGAGACTTGCGGAGAGAGGGAGGATTTATGCCGGTGTAGCAGTAAACGGTAGGAGTAGATGGTTGTGGAAGGGATGAATGTCATGAGCGAACTGAGGGATAGCTTTGCCGACTCCCGGGCGGGGACGCACACGGTGCATCCTCTGGTCATGGGGACTTCTGGTGTGGTGACGGCGGGCCACTACCTGGCGGCGGCGGCGGGTTTTCGGGTCATGCAGGCGGGCGGTAGCGCGGTGGATGCGGGGGTGGCGGCGGGGATATCCCTGAACGTGGTCCTGTTCAACATGACCAGCTTCGGCGGGGTGGCGCCGATCATCCTGTACCACGCCGAGACCGACTCCCTTGTAACCCTGGACGGGCTGGGGGTGTGGCCGCGCCTGGCGGACATCGACCGCCTGAGGGAGGGGGGCGAGCAGGGAGGCATCCTGCGTTCAGTCACCCCGGGAGCGCCCGACAGCTGGCTCACCGCCCTGGAGCGCTTCGGCACGCTGACCCTGGGAGAGGTGCTGGAGCCGGCGTGGGAGCTGGCGATGGGAGCACCGGTCGCCACCACGGTGGCGGAGGATCTCAAGAGACGCGAGGCCTCGCTGGACGAGGTGGATGAGGCGACGCGTGAGATCTATTTCCCCGGCGGGCGGGCGCCCGAACCCGGAGATGTGATGGTGCAGGAGGATCTGGCCGGGGTATTCAGGGCCCTGATGGATGAGGAGGCGGCCGCCAGGAGAGAGGGGGCAAGCCGCGAGGAGGCGATACGCCGGGCCCGCGACTTGATATACCGGGGATGGATTGCCGAGAAGATGGGAGACTTCCACCGGGAAAACGGCGGCTGGATGAGGTATGAGGACCTGGCCTCTCACCGGGTGGAGGTGGCCCCGCCCCTGGGGGCGATGTACCGGGGCTACGACGTGTACACCTGTGGTCCCTGGTGCCAGGGGCCCATGCTGCTTGAGTTCCTCAATCTACTGGACAACTTCGACCTGGAGCGGCTGGGGCACAACTCGACCGAGTACCTGCACGTGCTGATCGAGTGCATGGACCTGGTCTTCGCGGACCGGGAGAACTTCTACGGTGATCCCCGGAAGGTGGAAGTGCCGATGGGGGGACTTCTCAGCCCGGAATATGGAAGGGAGAGGGCGGCCCTGGTGGATCCAGAGAGGGCGCACGGACAGATGCCGGCGCCGGGGAACCCGTGGCGGCACGAGACGGGAAGAGAGGACCGGGAGGTGCGCCCGGTCGACCCGACCCCCTACATTGCCCCGGACGCGCGGGTGAGAAGTGACACCAGCTACGCGGCGGCCGCGGACGCGCGGGGGAATGTATTCTCGGTCACCCCCAGCGACCCGGTATTCTGGACTCCAGTCATACCCGGGCTCGGGTTCTCCTGCTCGGGCCGGGGAGTGCAGTCGCGGACGGATCCGGATCATCCCAGCTGCCTGGCCCCGGGCAAGCGTCCCCGCCTGACCCCGAACCCGGCCCTGGTCATGAGGGGAGGACGCCCCCTCATGGGATTCGGTTGTCCCGGAGGAGATGCCCAGACCCAGGGGATGCTGCAGGTGCTGTTGAACCTGGTTCATCAGGGGATGAGCCCCCAGGAGGCGATCGAGGCGCCGCGGGTCATCTCCCGCAACTACCCGAACTCCTTTGCGCCCCACGCCTACTACCCGGGGAGGGTCGACGTCGAGGGACGCATCCCCGGAGAGGTGTGCCAGGCCCTGGCGGGGATGGGACACGGCGTGACGGAAATGGCCAAATGGGCCCCGGGGGCCTCGAGTGTCCACATAGCCATGATCAACCCGGGCAACGGCGTGCTCATCGGCGGCGCCGACCCCCGGCGGGAGGGCGAGGCCATCGCCTGGTGACCGTCGACGGACGGTTGAGATTTTGCCCGGCGGGGACCCGTCGTGATTGCAGGAGCTGACGCAGAAATGATGAATCTGTTCTGAGGTGCCGATCCGGCTGACCGCCTTCCCACGAGCGAGGGAAGCCCAGTACGGCTATGATGCACCTGACGGCAAAACATGTCCCAGGCGGGGAGATCTCGCCCCGGGACGAGGACTGTGCGGAGGTGATCTTGTGAAAATCGACTATCCCATAACCTTCCTCTACTACCGCGACCTAGACGCCGCCATTCCTCTGTATCGCGACGTGCTGGGCCTGGAGCTGGCCCGGGATCAGGGCTGGTGCAAGATATTTGCCATCACCCCCGATTCCTACGTGGGCCTGGTGGACGAGCGGATGGGTACCCTGGGGGCGACGGACGAAAAGGGAGTCATGCTGACGCTGGTGGTGGACGATGTGGACGCCTGGTACGATCACCTGTACGATGCCGAATGCGGGGTGCGGAATCTGACCGGGCCCGGCCTGAACGAGGAGATCGGGGTCTACGGCTTCTTCTTCGAGGACCCTGAGGGATACATGATCGAGATCCAGCAGTTTGTGGACGACTGAGGGGGGGCTGCGATGAAGGTCAGGGTGGCTGTATGCCAGTACGAGACGGAACTGGGGGACCGTGATGAGAATGTCCGGAGAAGCCTCGAGTGGCTGGAGCGGTCGGCTGAAGAGGATCCCGACCTGGTGGTGCTGCCGGAGCTGATCACCACCGGGTATGCGGCGGGAGAGCGCCATCTGGAGATGGCGGAGCCGGTTCCCGGCCCGGTGACCGACCTCTGGGGTGAGAGGGCCCGGGAGGGCGGCTTCAATCTGGTGGTGGGGCTGTGCCGGCGGGACGATTACCTGGAGGGAGTAATATACAACTCGGCCGTGCTAATCGGCACCGCGGGGGAGGTCAGGGGCATCTACTCCAAGGCGGTCCTGCCTCTCTACCTGCACACGTGGTTTGACGGGGGCGAGCCCCGCTTCATAGAGGAGGCGGAGATCTTCCGCCGGGGCGATGACCTGAGCGTGTTCACCTCGGACGCCGGGAACATCGGCATGCAGGTGTGCCAGGACGCGGTGTATGGGGAGTTCACCCGGGTCCAGGCGCTGCGCGGGGCGCAGATCGTGGTGCAGGTCTTCAACCATCCCGCCCCCGACGGAGATGAGGAGGACATCCTGCCCCAGGTGAGCCGGGTCAGGGCCTGGGAGAATGGGGTGTACGTGATCGCGGCCAACAAGTGCGGGGTGGAGCGATACGAGTACATGAATGAGAAGATGGAGGTCACATTCCAGGGCGAGTCTCACGTGGCCGATCCCCGGGGCAGGTTGATCGCCACGGCCAGGGTGCGGGAGCCGGATCTTCTGGTCTGTGACCTGGACCTGGAGGTGGTGCGGAAGGCCCAGTGGTCCGCCAAGTTCCACCGGGACTACCGCCCCGAGCTGCTCTATGATCTGATTGACCGTTAGGACCCGCGGCAGTTGACTGCATTCTGACCTGGGTCGTGCAGTGTCTTTTCTTTCCTCGAGAGCCCCGGTTTCGCACCGGGGCTTTGCCTTTCG
>JAWOBW010000186.1:0-4627 GCA_046484105.1 Bacillota bacterium | reverse complement strand
CTTCCATGAAGGTCAAGTGGTTTGGACAGAGCTCCCTTCAGATAGCCCAGGATGAGGAGCTGCTGGACCTGGCCGCTGACAGTGGATGCATCGGCCTCTTCATCGGCTTCGAGTCGCTGGTGGCAGAGAATCTGCGCCGCGTGGGGAAGGGGCTCGTGAACAGGGTTGAGGGGTTTCTGGATTCCATCAACATGATTCACCAGCGAGGCATCGGGATCGAGGGTGCCTTCATTTTCGGGATGGATGATGATGATCCCTCGGTGTTCGAGAAGACGGTCAGATTCGCGGAGAAATCCAAGCTGGCACTGGCCCAGTTCGGCATACTGACGCCGTTTCCCGGAACGCCCCTGTATGAGGACATGCAGGCCGAGGGCCGCATCATCGACGGGGACTGGTCAAAGTACACCATATCCAATGTGGTGGCGGCACCGGCCAATCTGTCCAAGAAGGCACTAGAAGAGGGCTTCAGGTGGGCGTACAGGGAATTCTATTCCTACCGCTCGATGCTCAAGCGCCTGTTTCCGTCCTTCGGAAGGAGCTTCTGGCTGTTTCTGGGACTGAACATGGTCTTCAAGAGGGTGGCCGACCGGATGGTCAGCGCCAGGAAGAGCATGGCGGAACAGACGGTGGGTGAGTCCTGACGCCGATGGCTACGGCGGTTGCCTCGAAGATGCGAATCGTGAGGACGAGGAGGTAGAGGGGTGGATTGGGAAAGCATAAAGGCTCACGTTGTCGATCTCATGCGGGATCCCCCGGCGGATTACCTTGAGGTCAGGATAGAGGAATCGGAGGTTAGCTCGCTTCACTTCCGGGGACCCAGGCTGGAGTCTCTCGAGGAGAGCATCAGCTTCGGCGGAGCCGTTCGCGCCCTGTCGGACGGAGGTTGGGGGTTCGCCTCCTTCAACTCCCTCGAGGAGCTGGACGACCGGGTCCGGCAGGCCTGTGACCTGGCAGCGGTGGCGGGCAACCTGCGCGGAGAACGGGTGGAACTGGCCCCGGTTCCGGTGGTCAACGAGGTGGCGTCCACGGACATCGTGCGGGATCCGGCGGAGGTGGAACTGTCGGAGAAGGTTGCCGTGTTCAGCGATTACAACCGGCAGGTTCTCGAGTTTGGCCAGGACATCAGCAGCTCCGATGTGCGGTACGGGGACAAGAAGACCCGTCTTCTCTTTTTCAACAGCGACGGCAGTGTGATAGATCAGGTCAGGCTGGACATGGCCGGGGGTATCGTGGCCATTGCTACCCGCGGGGACGACACCCAGATGGGACGGGTGTCCTTCGGCAGTTCCAATGACTACGGGGTGATCAGTGACCTGGAAGAGGAGATTGCGGAGGCCTGCAGGACTGCCTGCAGGCTGCTGGATGCGCCGGCGGCCCCCGGGGGCCGATACACGGTGATTGCCGCCCCCGAGATGGCCGGGGTCTTCGCCCATGAGGCCTTCGGACACCTGAGCGAGGCCGATGACCTCATGGAGAATGAGCGCATGAGATCGATCATGAAGCTGGGCCGCAGATTCGGAGGCGAGATTCTCAACATCTACGACACCGGACTGACACCCGGGGCGCGGGGGTATCTGGCCTTTGATGATGAGGGTGTGCGGACGCAGAGGACGGATCTGATCCGCGAGGGCGTCCTGATGGGCAGGCTTCACTCCCGCCAGTCAGCGGCCATGATGGGGGAGAAGCCCACGGGCAGCGCGCGCGCCCTCAGCTACCGCTTCCCTCCCATCTGTCGCATGCGCAACACCTGCATTGAACCCGGCGAGGCAACCTTCGAGGACATGCTCAAGGGAGTCAGGAGGGGGCTGTATGTGGTCACCCCCTACGGGGGGCAGACGGACGACGAGATGTTCACCTTCATGGCGGGGAAGTCCTTCCTAATTGAGGATGGCAAACTGGGACCGATGGTCAGGGACGTCTCCCTGACGGGCAATGTGTTCCAGACCCTCAAGCAGATCGACATGATCGGCAGCGAGATGTCGACCCGCGACAGTGCCGGTGGGTGTGGAAAGGGCGAACAGTCTCCTCTTCCCACCAGCATGTGGGCTCCGCACATAAGGATCAATGAAGTGGTAGTTGGGGGGGAACGCGGGTGAGACGAGATTCCCACGAGGCCGAGAGGGTGCTCGAGCTGGCGGCCGCGAGGACCGAGGCGGCGGAGGTCTGGTGCGTCGACTCGGAGCGCATTCCCGTCCGCTTCCAGGACAACAAGATGAAGATGCTGGAGGTGTCGTCCAGCACCGGGATGGCCCTGAGAGTATCCGCCGGGGGCAGGCTGGGCTTCGCCGCCAGCACCAAGGCGGGTGCGGGCGTGGACCTGGTGGAGAAGGCACTGGCGACGGCAGAGTTCGGGACGGAGGCGGATTTCTCCTTCGCCGAACCTGACGAGTATCCGTCGGTGAAGACCTACGATCCCGCGGTGGTGGCCCTGTCCGCCGAGTCGATGACGGAGACGGGCAGAGAGATTCTGGACAGGATCCTCTCCTACGACAGTGAGGTCAAGGCCAATGTCTCCGTGAGCAGGGGAGTCGGAGAGGTAAGACTTCTCAACAGCAGTGGCCTAGACTTGCACCGGGAGAGTACCAGTGCCAGTGTTTTCTGCATGGCCACCCTGATCGAGGGCGAGAGCCTCTTGCGGACCGGGGATATGCTGGGATCGAGATACCTGTACCGGGATTCGATGGAGGTCGCCGAGCGGACGGTGGAGCTCATGCGAGTCGGACGCCGGGACGCCTCCATCGCAAGTGGCAGGTATCCGGTCATCTTCAGTCCCTGGGCCCTGGATGACATCCTCCGCCCGGTCCTGGCGTGCGTCGATGGAGATGCCGTGTCCCGCGGAGTGTCGCCCTGGCGGGACAGGCTGGGCGAGCTTCTCGCCGATGAGAGGCTGACCATATACGACGACGGGCTCATGCCGGGAGGCTTGGGCACCTCTCCCTGGGATGATGAGGGGGTACCCTCCCAGTGCACGCCGCTGATCGAAAATGGGGTCTTGCGCAGCTTCCTGCTGGATCTGCGCAACAGCGGGCGCCTGAACCTGCCGCCGACCGGAAACGGTCAGAGGGGCGGGCTGACCTCGGTTCCGGGAGTTGGTACCAGCAATATCCGGGTAGAACCGGGAGATACTCCCTACCTCGAGATGCTGGCCTCGATCGATGAGGGGGTCCTGGTGCACCAGCTGATGGGGGCCTGGGGCTCCAATCCCTACGGAGGCCAGGTGAGCGGCAACATCCACCTGGGGTTCAAGATAGAGAAGGGTGAACTGGTGGGCCGGGTGAAGGACTGCATGCTGTATGTGAACGCCTTTGACGCCTGGCGGAAGCAGCTGTCGTCAATCAGCTCCGAGGTCCGGCAGGTTATGTCCTTCAGCTTTCCCCATGTGCTGATCGACGGTGTGAGCATCTCGGCGGAGGACTGATCTCTCTGGGGCGGGGGAGATGGAAACCTCCGCCCCGCTTCCGGTCAGGTTGCAGCCGAGCGCATTCCCCTCACAATCGCAGTACAGATTGAACCTAGGCAGTTCAAGTGCGGACCGCTGATGCGTCCTCGAGCGACTGCTCGTCATTGGTCTGCGATGTCTGGCAGTCACATCTCCGTCGACTGCTCAGGCTCCTGCATGCGTACTTTCGTCTGGCCGCCGCACTTCATCATAGCCCGCCACATGGTAGCTGGCGGGATATATCCGCTTACAGCCGATATGTGTCGGCAGGCAAGTCCGGTCACATCCCGGGGCGATCTTGACGGGCGGGTCGTCCCGATCTGTTGCCTTCACCCGGCGGTTTGCGAGTCGTTGGGAAGGTTCCCCCTGAGGTATTCGAGAAGTATTGGGAGCAGTTGACGGGATCCTCTGTTATGGGGGCTGATGAGCATGTTAGACTACCACAACCACCTGGAAAAGGGAGATCTGACTCATGCTCACCTGGAGCAGTTCGCCCTGCAGGCGAGACGGCGCGGGGTGCGGGAGATGGGAATCAGTGAGCACAGCTACATGTTCAGCGAGTTTCGCCCGCTGTATGAGCGGCAGTCGGCGTCGGCGCCGGCGGATCTGGCGGGAAAGCAGCGGGACTGGCTGGAGCGAGGGGGCTTTCGCTGGCGGCTGAAGGACTACTTTGCCCTACTGCAGTCGGCACAGGTTGAGGGAGTGGAGTTCAGGATAGGACTGGAGGTCGATTACTTCCCCGGGGCCGAGAAGCTCACCTCTGAGCTGCTGGCCGGGTGGTCCTGGGATTACCTGATAGGTTCAGTGCACTGGGTGGACGACTGGATCTACGACCTGTGGTCAGAGATGTGGAGCGGCCGGGACGTCCGGAGGGTGTGGGCCCGGTACTTCGAGATCGCGGAGGAGGCGGTGCGCTCCGGCCTGTTCGACATCCTGGGGCATCCGGACAGCATCAAGGTCTTCGGTCACCGCCCAACCCCGCCTTTGACGGATGAGATGGCCCGACTGGTGGAGGCGCTGGCTGAGAGGGAAGTGGCGGCCGAGCTCAACACCGCCTTCAGGTACCGGGGGCACTCGTCAGACTTCTGTCCCGACCCCGAGTTTCTGCGGCTGGCCGCCCGCAGGGGCGTTCGGATCACCCTGGGGTCGGACGCCCACCTGCCCGGGGAGGCGGGTCTGCTGCTGGAG
>JAWOBW010000104.1:0-8189 GCA_046484105.1 Bacillota bacterium | reverse complement strand
GCCTGGTATCGTCTATCCTCGAGGAGTTTCTGCAGCACACTGCGGATACCCAACTGCTGCCACAGCTGGTCCAGAAGCCACGGACCACCGAAATCACGACTGCACTTGATTCTCAGGGGCCCCTTCCTACCACCCTGCATCTGGGCGGTGATGGCCACCGCCTCCTCAGGACTGAGAAAGCGAGACATGCTCTTGATGAGCCGGCGAATAGCGTCCACGTCCAGCTGGTCTTCTCGTCCGAAAGAGTACAGAACCTTCGCCTTCGGGACACCAGTTTCCGGGTCGCGATAGTTGTGGGCGAGCTGGATGTACGCGGTCACAGATCCGTCTTTGTTTTTGCGGGACATCCGTCTCATATACATATCTACATACTATCCGTGTACTACCAGGTACGGCAAGGGCTCAGCGGCCCACTATTGGGCCACGTGCATGCCTACACGACTTCGCTCCCGGAAGCCCCGAATTGGCACGGCAGGTGCTGCAACCTGCGACACCCTTCAAATCACCCTTTGGACTAATGCCCGTGTACAGCTACTTCAGGGGTTTCCTCTCTCCTATGACGGTCAATACTATGCCAAGAATAACAGCCAAACGAAATGCGGTTTCCCAATCTACTACGCCTGTCCCATGAGCAATTGAGCTGTAAAGATATGTCACTCCAGCAGTAACTGCAAAGCCCAAAGCGGCCGTGCCCAAGAATCTCACGAATAAGCGGCTAAACTCCATTCAGCTTCACCCCTCCTCCATGGTCGTCAGCGTTAATTGTGGTATGTTCATTATTCGTCACTTTGCCCGGTAACTCCCACGTCTTGGCGAATCCGATTTGAATCTGTGCAAGAACCGATTCCCACGCCGAGATGCCATCCTCTGAACCGACTTCGGACTCCACAAGTGTCCGAGGTTGACGTGACGTGAAGGGGTGAGGGATACGACTTGTGTGCTGCGAAACTCAATGTGTGATAGGGACGAAAAAACGCATTGATGAAGCGAAGACAGAATACCGCTTCCATGGAAACATTCAGAACACCCGACAGTCCTTTTCCAGCAAAGCACGGGTGAGAGCCAGACCGATCCCGTTGTTGGCCCCGGTTACCAATATCACAGGTCTATGCAATGTCCGCCTCTCCTGACCGGAAAACACCCAGTCTCCCCCCCGCCTGTCCCTCATCACGACCGTGCGAACATGAGGGAAGGCGGAGGGCATCGCCAATTGCCCCGCGCTCCCCTCAGGATCACTCCGGGTCTCAGGAGCGAACCCATTCCGTCACGCTAAAGAGCCGACTCCTCTGGACCCTGAGCGGGAGCGGAGCCGGCTCTTTCTGTTGCCACACACTCAGAAGTTCTCGCAGTACACCTCGTAGAAGGCCTTCGGGTGGACGCACGCCGGGCAGACCTCCGGCGGCTCCGTGCCGGTGTGTATGTAACCGCAGTTGCGGCAGTGCCAGCGGACGGGCTCCTCGCGGGTGAAGACGGTGCCGTTCTCCACACGCTCGAGGAGGGCACGATAGCGCTCCTCGTGGTCCCTCTCAACCTCGGCCACCTCGTGGAAGAACTCCGCTATCTCCTCGAACCCCTCCTCGCGGGCGACCTTCTCGAACTCCGCGTACATACTGGTCCACTCGTAGTTCTCGCCGTCGGCCGCCGTCCTGAGGTTGTCTGCAGTGTCGCCCAGCTCATCGAGGAAGCGGTATGCCCTCTTCGCGTGCTCTTTTTCGTTTTCGGCCGTCTCCTCAAAGATGCCCGCGATCTGCTGGTATCCTTCCTTCTTCGCCTCTCGCGCAAAGAAGGCGTACTTATTGCGGGCCTGCGACTCTCCGGCGAAGGACTCCCACAGGTTCTTCTCCGTCCGGCTGCCCTTCAATTCCATCAGAATCACTCCATTCTCGTTTCCTGAGCTTACCCATTTTCCGCCCGGTCATGGATGGGCCGGCCCTCAGGAGCCCATCACACAACATCAAGTCGCTGCTGACTCTCCCACAGCCCGTGAAGGTTGCAGTAGCTGACGGCCACCAGCGTCCCGGAGCGCTCGAACTCCAGTTCGGCGGCAACCGATGGAAACACCTGCACTGCGGCCGGACTCTCCGGATCAGAGCGGGCGGAGAACTGATAGTCGGCCACCTCGACGGGAAAGGTGGCACCGTCGGCCACGAACATGACCTTGGTCCAGGCGATGTGGTGCGCGGTCGTGTTGGGGTGGGGTATTCCCTTCCCCACGGTCACTTTCACCGAAACCCTCTCACCGGCCGATGCGACCTCGGGAGCCTCTATTACCGGTACGTGTTTTTCCGTCTTCCAATCGTCCCCCTTTATGTACTCGGCGATTGACAACGTCCATCACCTCGCGAAATCTGTAGGTTGGCACCATTATATACCATTCACCACCCGGAGTAAACGAATGGGATCACCTGATTGAAACGGGATACCAGGATGAATCGAACGCCGGTTCAACGCGGGAGGGCATTCTGTGCTATCATGTTGTCAGGCTGAGGCAACGAGGAAGAGGGGCCGGCCTCGACCCCGCCCCGGGTGCTGACGACACCCGGTGGTACGCGGTGAAGGCGCCGGGTCGGCGGGGAGGAGATCCCCAGGTGATGAGGAAGAGCACTCACAATCGCATATTCGCCCGCGACCGTCGCGATCCACAGCCGCTGCCGACCTCACCAGGTGCAGCCAGATCTCTTCTCCTGTCGGGGCTGCACCGCTGCGGGCGCCTGCCGGTACGATCATCTCTCTGCATAGAATCGCTCCACGGAGGAGGATCCCAGATGAACGGGTACCAGGAGAACTCGGAAGCTGATGCGAGGAACCCGCAGGGAGACTATCTTGAGAGCAGATGCACCAGGTCCGGCGGGCCGGTAACCGTGGAGCTCTACGGGCACCTGGCGACACTTGCGGGAAAAAGTAAATACACCACCTGGCCGGGAACTGCGAGCGAGATTCTTGAGAATCTGTTCCTCGGCATACCCGAGGCAGTTGCCCGACAGCTGATGGATCCCGGAAGACAGGTCTTCAACATATATCTCGTACTCGGGGACGAGAACCTGCACCTGCCTGACGGCCTGGAGCGACAGCTGCGGGGCGGGGACACGCTGAAGATAATCTCCTCAGTGGCAGGCGGCTAGTTCTGAGAGAGGAGCGAGGGCATGATGAAAGGATATGCGGGCAGGATTCTCAGGGTAGATCTGGATGACGGCACAATCGAGGAGGAGGCCATCACAGAACACCTCGCCCGAACCTACGTGGGCGGTCGGGGATTGGCCGCCCGTAGGATGTATCGAGAGCTCGAACCTGACACTGATCCACTTGGACCAGATAATCTCTTTATTCTCGCCACCGGCCCCCTGGCCGGCACCGGCATCGCCGGATCCACCCGGCACATGACCGCGACCAAGTCCCCCCTCACCGGCGGGTGGGGAGAGTCCAACGCGGCCGGCCGGTTTGGCCCCATGCTGAAGGCCTCCGGATACGACGCCATCGTCATAAGGGGACGGGCGGAGCAGCCCGTATATCTGTACGTGTTGGACGGCCGCGCAAAGATCAGAAACTGCGGGGAAACCTGGGGCAAGTTCATTGGGGACACCCGCGACGATATTCTCAAGGAGACACACCCGCGGGCCGAGGTGGCGGCAATAGGACCGGCGGGAGAAAACCTGTGCAAGTTTGCCAGTGTCATAAGCGAAAACAACCGGGCCGCGGGCAGGTCGGGAACCGGCGCAGTCATGGGCTCCAAGAACCTCAAGGCGGTTGCCGTGTACGGCAGTAAGGAGACCGAGCTGGCGGACCCGGATAGGATGGACCAGCTGCGCAGGACGATAATCCAGATGTGCCTGGAGCACCCGGGCTGCCAGGGATTCCGGGAGAACGGAACCGCGGGAGCGGTCGGTTCCCACAATGCCATGGGCATGTATCCGGCATACAACTTCCGCGAGGGGGTGTCCGATGATATCGACCGGGTCGACGGCCCGACCATGACCCGTCTCATACTGAAGAGCCGGCAGGCCTGCAACGGGTGCCCGGTGGCATGTCGCCGGGTGGTACAGGTTGACGAGGGCTCACTGACCGTGGACCCGCGATACGGGGGACCCGAATTCGAAACCATCGGTTCCATCGGAACCTGCACCGGACTGTATGACATACGGGCCATAGCCAAGGCGAATGAGCTGTGCAACAAGTACGGGGTGGACACCATCAACACCGGGCTGTCCATAGCCTGGGCCATGGAGTGCTACGAAAGAGGAATCCTGACCCCCGCGGATACGGGCGGGATGAAGCTGACCTGGGGCGATGCCGACCTCATATTTGCGCTCATCGCGGACATAAGCCTGCGCCGGGGACTCGGTGAGCTGCTGGCGGAGGGTCTCAAGGTCGCCTCGGAGAAAGTTGGGCAGGGCAGTGCCGATTTTGCCATGCAGGTCAAGAATCAGGCCTTCCCGGTTCATATGCCCCGGGGCAAGGTCGGACAGGGCCTCTCTTACGCCACGTCCAACCGGGGTGCGTGTCATACCCAGGGCATGCACGACACCACTTTCGAGGGCGGCAACATAATGCCGGAGATCGGCTTCACCGAGAAGTTCCGCGGTCTCTCCCGAACCGCACACAGACTGAAGCCCGAGGCAGAGATGCTGGCACAGAACTACCGGGCCATACAGGACAGCCTCATCATCTGCCGCTTCACCTCGTGGGACTACGGGCCGACGCCCCCATCAATGCTGGCCGAGGCCGCCCGGGCGGCCACGGGACTGGAATTCACCCCGGCAGACCTCATGCTCGTCGGCGAACGGGTATTCAATCTCTGCCGCCTGTTCAACACCCGGGAGGGTTTCGACCGCAGGGCAGACACTCTCCCCCGACGCCTGGCCGAATCACTTCCCCGGGGAGCCACGGCATCATCAACTATAACGGAACAGGACCTCAACGAGATGCTGGACGAATACTACTCCCTGCGCGGCTGGGACGACAACGGAGTCCCGACGGAGGAGACACTGCAGAGACTGGGGCTGAACGGTAAAACCGACTGATCGCCCGCCTGCGGGGCCCGGAGGCCTGTGTCTCTTTGCGCCCCGCAGGTCCATCTCGTGCATTCCACTCACCCGAGAGGTACCCCCCGGATTACCGAAAGCCTTGCTGGATAACCCAGATGGGATAACGCAAGTCCCGAAGGTGAGGCCGAGATCACCGCGCGACACATCATCAGCCGCCTCCGCTGCGACTCTGGAGTCCACGCCCCCTGCGGGCCCGCCCGCGCCCCAGTACACTCTCGACACCCGGCAATCACGGAAGCCGGGTGAGCACATATGCCGAGCAGTGCCCCCGGCCCACATCACTTCCGCTGCGACAAATTGAAGATCAACAGCCACGCGAGACCTATGCCCGATGCGGCGAAGAAGACACAGGCCGCGCCCCGGCTGGCGTATAGTCCCATGAGAAGTGCTGGAGCCAGGCTCATGCCGACCGATTTCATGGCGTTGAACAGGCCGAGGACTGACCCGGTGAAACGTCCGGAGGACGCGGAGGTGGCCTGGTGATGAATAGCCGGCTGGGTAATCCCCATACCCACACCGAAGAGGATGAGGCCCGTGAACAACGTGTAGCGGCTCGATAATAAGGACAGCAGGAGAAGACTCACACCGCAGAGGGCAAACCCCAGACTCAATCCCATCCGGCCCGGCAACCACCGGTTCATCCTCCCGGCCTGGGAAGCCACGAGGGCCTCTGTCAGCGCCCCGGCGGACAGGACCAGGCCGGCCAGGGCCTCAGTGCCTCCGAGTGTGCGAACCACGAACAGCGGGATGAAGGTGATGAGGGTGTACAGGAGAAAATAGAGGAGGGCAGTGTGGGTGAATACCATCCGGATTCGGGCAGTCTTCAGCGTTCTCAACAGAAAGATCAGACCGTCTCTGACGTCAGCAGCGAGCATTCCGCCTCCTGCCAGCACAGGAGCGGCCCTCCGGAATACCAGTCCAAAGGCAACGGCCAGCAGCAGGGAGAGCCCGTGCACGTAGAAGGGGTATCGCCAGTTCCACATTGCCAGAATCCCGCCCAGCAGAGGAAAGACGGCAGCGCTGCCCGCCACGGCGCCGGTGAAGAATCCGATGAGCCGCAGGCGATGTTCGCCCTCGCGCCAGCGGGTTATGATCACCATGGCCGTCGGAATCAGGGCGCCGGCCGCTGCCCCCTGAATGAGGCGGAGGATGAGGAGAACCCGGTAGCTGGGTGCCAGAGCACAGAGAAAGCCCGAGATACCGTGAATCACCAGGCTGGAAACGCCGACCGTTCTGGCCCCCACCAGATCCAGCAGCAAACCGGAAAACGGGAGGGTCACCGCTGCTGAGAGGCTGAAGATGCTCAGAATCGGGCCCAATGCGTCGTCGCCAACGTGGAAGGGTTCTGCGAGTGAGGGAAGACCGGGCGCTATGAGGTTGGTGCCCATCACGCCGAAGCCCCCCATGGCCAGCAGTACCAGGAGGGCTCTCGTTTCCCCGGTCGTCTTCACTGCCTTCAAGCCGTCACTCCTCTCCTCCACCCCGACCAGTCTCCCAGAGGCATTCTGGATGCAGGTTTCGCTTTCCTGCACAAATGGCCTCTCCTGAGTCTGCCGCGAGGAGGTGGGAGTCGGTCGGATCGTCGCGCGGCGGTGATCTCCGCTCCGGGATAGCATCCTCACACCGCCATCTGAATGATTGCCGCCTGTTTCGGTCGGGACCAAGACCTCAAGAGAGAACACCACCGGGACGGTGCGCGCCCCGGGTGTCGATGTGCCGGTTCCCTACGAATGAACCATCCCCGGCTACTCCCGCCCCCAGGCGGAGAGGAAAACCTCTCTGGTGCGCTCGAGGGTCTCATATGGATCCTCACCGTCGGGTGTTCTAACCTCCAAAGCCATGACCGCACTCGCCGGTAGCAGCCTGCGGTCGCGGACGTGGGAGAGGAACTCTCCCAGCTCGCTCTCGCCGAAGACACTTCCGTCAACCCCGAAGGGCGGATGCCTATCACCGTAGAACGGGTTTTCTCGATCATCGACTACTGCGTTGCCCAGGTGGACCTGGTAGACCACATCTGCGGCCAGGGTCAGGGCCTCGACGGGATCCTCCCCGAGCTGCGGAGAGTGGGCGATATCGAAAGTCAGTCCTATGTTGTCACAGCCCGCCCGGACGGCTTCCAGTGCCGCAACTGTCTCGCGTATCGGGCCCAGCAGCTGTCGATGGTGGAAGGAGCGGTCCATCTGCTCCACTGTCACCACCAACTTACCGCCCGATCTCCTTTCGGCGTGGGCACAGATATCACTGAGCGACTGAATGAGGGAATGGTAGGCCATCCTGCGACCGGCCTCTCCTGGATCATCGCCTGAGGGGAAAAGACAGGCTTCAGCGTCGATCCTGCAAGAGAAGTCGATCACCTGCTTCGCCATCTCAACGGACTCCTCCAGCCTGCCCTGATCAGTGTGGCACAGACTGAACCCGCCGCCACTGAGGACGCCACCTCCGTTGACCACAATGACCTGGAAGTGCTGGAGGGCAGATCTCAGTCGGTCCAACTCGCTCGCAGACAGGTCACCTGCGTAACCGATCTCAATGGCCCGGAATCGCCCGTTCTGCTTTACGGCCTCCAGGCTCTCGTAGAATTCCTCAGCAGGCGGCCTGAACAGGTCTCCAAAGAAGCTGTGGTGCACAATCCCCAGGATGGTCCTGCGTTCGGACAATGCTGCCACTTCCCTTCCGAGTTCAGATGCTCACCATCTCAAGACTGGCACAGTGTCATGTCACCAGCCGGTCTGTGCAGCCCGCCCCGGAGCGCGCATTTCACCGGCGACAGATCACTTCGCCTCGTGGCTGCTTTCATCCTTCTTCCGGGCGGCTCACAGACGGTCAGTCACGATGACGCTGAACAGGTGCATCATGGGGAATCCTGTCAAACAGGCAGGAGCGGAGGTTGTCTTGGAGAAATACTTTCATATAATGAACTGAGACGGAAGGGGAATGGGCAGGCAACGTGACTCCGATGACATGCCCAGGCAAGACTTTCACCATTACTGGCCATCCGCACTGTCTGTTCTGGGGCCAATCCTGCTGACAGCAGCACTACATTTGGGGAATGGCTGGTCACTCTGGGCATGGATTGCCGCGGGCAGCGCATTCGTGGGGAGCATGGCAACGGCGCACAGGGCAAGGCGAGTAGTTGCCCTTCAAAGC
>JAWOBW010000180.1:0-5313 GCA_046484105.1 Bacillota bacterium | reverse complement strand
TCCTCCTGGTAGTCCAGCGAGTGGTGTTCCTCTGTGCCCTGCTCCTCCGTTGATACTCGACAATAGACGAACACTCTGCGGCTGTTCCCATACATCCCTTTTCCCCCTCAACATGATCTTATCCTATTGGGGGTATTTGTGTCTATGATCCGTCATATATCAGACACCACATCGACGTCCCTTCCCGTCAGATCGGAATTGCCCGGCACAACTGACCAGACGAGACGGAGCGGACCTTCATCCGTTCCGGGCCCTTGGCCCGCGCCGGGTTTCGTAGCCCCCTCACGGTGCGTATATCCGTTTGCCTTTTCCTGGCCCACCTGCGTCACAGTGCATTCACAGGGGCAGTCGGTCGCGGCGGGGCGGCCCGCCCTGGCAAGGTTTTGCCTGCGGTGCTGTCGAAGACGGTAGAAGTTCAGAAGTCATGGAGGTCGGATATCATGACCAGGTACCCGGAGCTGGAAGGCAGGCGGGTTGTGGTGACGGGCGCAGCCAGCGGCATAGGTCTGGCGACGGCGAGACGCTTTGCCGAGGAGGGATCCAGGGTGGTCGCCTTCGACATCGATGGGGAAGCCCTCGCTGCGGCGACGGCGGACGATGATGGCATCGAGGGGATCAGGGTCGATGTGGGCTGCCCGCAGCAGGTGAGAGAGGGCTTCAGGGCGGTAGACCGGGTGCTCGGAGGGCTGGATGTCCTGATATCCAATGCCGGAATCAGCGTCCGCAGGCCGTTTCTCGAGATCACCGATGAACAGTGGTCGCAGGTGATGAGGACGAATCTGGACGGGATGTTTCTGTGCACCCGGGAGGCCATCGGGAGGATGCGGAGGCAGGGTTCGGGGGTGGTACTGCTGACCGCCTCCACCAACGGCCTCGAGGGGCATCCCCTCTACGCCGACTACAACGTCTCGAAGGCGGGGGTGATTCTGCTGGCCAGGACCATTGCCCTGGAGTTTGCCCCGGAGGTGCGGGCCAATGCCGTGTGTCCCGGATACGTGCTGACCCCGATGCAGCAGGCGGAGTACACCCCCGAGATGCTCAGTGAAGTCAACCGCAGGATTCCCATGGGCCGTCACGCATCTCCCGAGGAGGTGGCGGCGCTGTTTGCCTTTCTCGCCTCCGACGACGCCGCGTACATCACCGGACAGTCCATAGCGATAGACGGAGGAGAAACCGCCTAGGGATGAGCGGTGGTCCGGGCCAGATTGGGGGAGATGTGCATGAGCGGGAGCATATGCCTCGAGGGTAAGGTTGCGATGATTACGGGTGCCGCCTCCGGCATCGGGTTGGCGGCGGCGGAGAGACTCAGCGACGCCGGGGCTGCGGTGGTGTTGCTCGATGTCGCCCGGGCGGGGGGTGAGGAGGTGGAGCGGACCATTTGCGGGGTAGGGCGAGAGGCCCGGTTCATCCGTTGCGACGTCACCTGCGATGCTGACTGTGAGCGGGCCGCCCGGGCCGCGCGGGATCGCTTCGGCCGCATCGACGTGCTGTTCAACAGTGCCGGGGTGATCAGGCGACAGACGGTGGTGCAGTTGGAGGAAGAGGACTGGGATCACGTGCTGGACGTCAATCTCAAGGGAGTTTACCTGATGTCTCGCCGCGTGATTCCCATCATGGCCGACGGCGGAGGTGGAAGCATCATCAACGCGGGCTCTGGCTGGGGCCTCAAGGGCGGCCCCAGGGCAGCCGCGTACTGCGCGGCCAAGGCGGGGGTGATCAATCTGACCCGGGCCATGGCCATAGATCACGCAGGTCAGGGAATCCGGGTCAACTGCGTGTGTCCCGGCGACACTGACACTCAGATGCTGAGGAATGAGGCGGTGGAGCTGGGGGAGGACGAGGAGGCTTTCCTGGCGGCGTGCGCCGATCGCCCCATGGCGAGGATCGGAAGCCCCGGTGACATTGCTAACGCGGTGCTGTATCTGGCCAGTGATCTGTCCAGCTGGGTGACGGGCACTTATCTGCTCGTCGACGGGGGAGGCCTGGCCTAGCATTCCGAGGAGGGTGGGAAGTGACTGAGAGAAGGTCCAGGGTGCACCCATACATCCCCAACAGTGCACCCGAGAGTGAGAAGAAGATGCTGGAGTTGATCGGGGTGAGAGATGTCGAGGAGCTTTTCTCCTGCATACCCGAGTCGTTGAGATTCACCGGCGAGATGAACCTCCCGGAGGCCCTGACCTCCGAGAGGGAGCTCAGCCGGCACATGGAACGTCTTTTGCGGAGAAACGGCAGCTGTCTGGAGCATCTGAGCTTCCTGGGGGCGGGCTGCTGGGAGCACCACGTGCCCGCCGTGTGCGACGAGGTGATCGGGCGAGCAGAGTTTCTGACCGCCTATGCCGGGGAGCCCTACGAGGATCACGGCCGCTTTCAGGCCCTCTTTGAGTATGCCAGTCTCATGGGGGAGCTGCTGGAGATGGACGTGGTCAGTGTTCCCACATACGACTGGGCCGGCGCCGCCGCCATGGCGGTGCGCATGGCCGGGCGAATCGCCGATCGCGGGGAGGTATTGGTCCCCGAGACTATCTCACCCGACAGGCTGACGGTGATGACCAACTACATCTCCCCGGTCATGTCGGTGAGGCAGGTCTGCTGTGAGGAGAGCACGGGACAGATGGATCTGGACGATCTGGGTGATGCGATATCTGATGACACCGCGGCGGTCTATTTTGAGAATCCCTCGTACCTGGGGTTGATCGAGGATCGCGGGGGAGAGATATCCGCTGCAGCTCATGACGCTGGTGCAGTGAGCGTCGTCGGCGTGGACCCGAGTTCACTGGGAGTGCTGATTCCGCCCATTCGCTACGGTGCCGACATCGTCTGCGGTGAGCTGCAGCCGCTGGGAGTACACATGAACTACGGGGGCGGTCTGGCCGGTTTCATCGCCAGCCGCGACGAGGTTGAGTTCGTCCAGGAATACCCACTGCGGCTCTTCGGCCTGACCTCGACCGAGGTCGAGGGGGAATATGGCTTCGGCGACGTCTTCTACGAGCGAACCTCCTTCGCCAGGAGGGAAGGGGGAAAGGATTTCGTGGGCACCATGACCGCCCTGTGGGGGATCGCCGCCGGCGTATATCTGGCCCTGATGGGGCCGGAGGGCATGGTCGAGCTGGGGACTACCATCATGCAGCGGTCACAGTATGCAGCTGCCGCCCTATCTTCAATAGACGGCGTCAGGGCTCCCCGTTTCGACTCGGCCTTCTTCAAAGAGTTCGTCGTCGATTTCAACGAAACGGGGAGGACGGTTCGGGACATAAACCAGATGCTGCTGGACGAGGGCATCTTCGGTGGTAGGGATCTCTCGGTTGAGTTCCCTGCACTTGGGCAGTGTGCCCTCTATTCGGTGACCGAGGTTCACAGCCGGGCCGACCTCGATCGGCTGGCGGAGGCGGTGCGAAGATGTGTCGGTTGAGTGTGATCCGCCGGAAGGAGGGTGAGCCGGATGAGTGAAGGACGTGACGTCCGTCTGCGGCGCTTCCACCAGGCCAGGTGGGACGAACCGGTCATATTTGAGCTCAGCAACAGGGGAGAGCGGGGGCATCTGGTCCCCGAGACGGAGGCGGAAATCGAGGCCGTCGTCGGTGACGGCGTCTCCGCCCTGTCGCCCCACATGCGCAGGAAGGAGAAAGTGGGTCTGCCCGAAATGGCCGAGAGCCGGGTGTTGAGACACTACCTGCGCCTGTCACAGGGGACACTGGGCGCCGACCTGAATGTGGACATTGGACAGGGCACGTGCACCATGAAGTATAGTCCCAAGATAAACGAGAGGTTTGCCACCTCTGCCAATCTGACCGAGTTGCACCCCCTGCAGGACGAGTCGACGGTGCAGGGCGTCCTGGAGATCATGCACAGGCTGGATCTCTGCCTGCGTGAGATATCGGGAATGGACCAATTCAGTTTACAGCCGGGAGGGGGATCGCAGGCCATCTTCGGCATGGTCTCGATAATCGAGGCCTACCACCGGGCGTGTGGCCAGGCCGGCGACAGAGATGAGATCATAACAACCATATTCTCTCATCCCTCGAACCCGGCGGCCGCAGCCCTGAAGGGGTACAAAGTCATCACCCTCTATCCGGACGAGGACGGTTACCCGGACCTGGAGGCGCTGAAGGAGGCCGTGTCGGGTCGAACGGCGGGGCTATTGATCACCAATCCGGAGGACACCGGAATATTCAATCACCGTATCAGGGAGTTCACGGAGGTGGTGCACGAGGCTGGCGGGTTGTGTGGATATGACCAGGCCAACGCAAACGGTATTCTGGGAATCACCAGGGCGCGGGAGGCGGGATTCGACCTCTCCTTCTTCAATCTCCACAAGACGTTCTCATCTCCCCACGGCTGCGGCGGACCGGGGGCAGGAGCGCTGGGCGTCAGGGAAGAACTGGCCAGGTTCCTCCCTGTACCCCTGGTGCGCTCGGACGGTGACAGGTACTTTCTCGACTACGATCTGCCCGACAGCATCGGCAAGCTGAGAGGCTTCTGCGGGGTCATCCCGGCCCTCGTCAGATCCTACGCCTGGATCAGGTCCCTCGGCGAGGAGGGACTCAGAGAGGTGGCCCGATGCGCGGTGTTGAGCAATAACTACCTGCTTCGGAGGGTGGAGCAGATTCGCGGGGCGGGCGCACCGTATGCACCGGGACAACACCGGGTGGAACAGGTGCGGTACAGCTGGGAGGAGCTGACCCGGGAGACGGGCGTGACCGTCGGGGACATACAGCGGCGCATGTGTGATTTTGGATTTCACCTCTGGAGCAGTCATCACCCGTGGATCGTTCCCGAACCATTCACCCTGGAGCCCACCGAGTCGTATTCCGTCCGGGAGCTGGATGAATACCTGGCTGCGCTAGAGAGGGTGGCGGGTGAGGCCCACGAGGACCCGGAACTGGTCAGGAGTGCCCCCCATAACAGCGTGGTCCACAGGACGGAACAGGGTTCCCTCGATGATCCGGACCGGTGGGCGGTCACCTGGAGGGCTTACCTCAGGAAGCGGGCGGAGAGGGAGGCAGACAGGAGGCCCTGAACGATCGAGTCTGGGATCGCCCGCGCACTATTGGTTGGCTTGCAGTTCAGGCACGAGTTGACTGGGTTTGATCCTTCCCCGGCCGGGGGATGGAGACTCCTCCCGGGGCGGTGGTCGTGGGAACCGCTGTGCCTCTACGTGGAAGCGATCGAGGGGTCGGTCGCGTGCCACGGGATCGCGCAAGGGCGGGGTACTATCCCTGCCGAAAATATGCAACTTGACTTTCCATCGCACGTTTCGCACCCTTCCGTGATCTCCCTGAGCATTTATCCGTCTGCCAGATATTAGAGTGGTCA
>JAWOBW010000178.1:0-5237 GCA_046484105.1 Bacillota bacterium | reverse complement strand
CAGCAATCGAGCTAAGACATGCCCCCGAGCTTTCTGCTTGCTGTGAAGATGGAGCGCCTTGATGGCCTTCTCCGCCGCCTGATGTGCGGCAAAGCAGGCCCACTCGTGATACCCACTCTCAGCGCTGTTCTTGGCCATCTCTAGGTCCCGGTCAGCTTGTTCCATCCAGTCTGCTGCTCTTGACGGCACGGGCCAGCACCCCTTCTTCTGTCACTCTATGTCACTTACGCAGAGCCTGAGGAAACACATACAACAGCACGTCTGCATCATCTCTGATATCATCAACACTGGCGGGCACGTCCTGTTGACGAAATTGTTGGTGGCGGTCAGTCATGATATCAGATCCTGTTTGCGCAGTAGTCGAGGTCGACAGTGGAGTCAAGCGGGGCTCCCATTCTCGCCCTGAGGTCCTGCGTGGCAGCGGCCCACAGGGGACTTTCACCCCCTAGCATTCGCCCATGCCGGGCTCCCATAGAAGCCTGGGCCGTCGTACTCGCGACCCAGGCCTGGCCAGACCGCATTACTCCTAGTACTCTAATAGGCTGCTGTATTGAGTGAGGAATCGCTTGCGGTCAGCCTCGCTCAAGTTGAGAAATGCCTCGAAGCTCTTCAGACTGATACGTCCAGCCGAGAACAGAAGTTCGGTAAACGATTTGGCATCGTAACCGAACTCCTCCTCGAGTTCAAGGAGCCGCTTCAGACCGTAGTAGTAGCAGGTGAAGTAGCCCGGCCACAGTTCCTGGGCCAAGACCTGCCCTCTCGCCGACCGCCTGCTGAAGCCCAGCTCGTCCATGTACAGTTGAACCGCATCTTCAATCGGGCGCTGGTAGTAGAAGAGGTAGAGATCAACCTTGATGCGCACCGAGGTGTGATGCCGCCGGTAGGCCACCATCAACGGATAGAATTGGTCCTCGGGAAAGACGAATTCGAAGACGCGCTCCGTGCGCAGACACGTTCCCTCTATTAGCGGCGTGGACCGTGCCCCCAGTTTGACCGTCTCGGGAAGCGGGTCAGAGGCAGTCCGCACAAACTGCACGTGATGCCCCGGATAGGCCTCGTGCACCGCGTTAATCTTGATCCATCCGTCTGTGATCGCTTCAAGGTTCTCATCATTCAGCACCATCAGACCGAGCAGTGGCTTCCTTCGCGGATCGCCTCCCCGGCACCCGCCCCAGGGGTTCTGTGCCCGGCCGTACTCCTCCATGGGGACCACGCGACAGATCTCGTCAGGCAGATTCACGTAGCCCTTCGTACCCTCACGAGCACGAGCGAGGTAATCCCTGCAGCGGGCAAACATCTCCTCGGCCGTATCAGCCGGTCCGGCGTACTTGTTCAGGACCTCGACCACACCCTGTACATCAGTCGGGTTGGGATCATCGCCCAGATCCAGACTGGCGGCAATCTCAAGCATTTCACGTCTAGTCTTGTTCACCTCGTCCTCATGCCACTCGACAATCTCGTCGAGCTCCACGCCCCGCTCCTCGGCGAGGATCTCCCGATAACGTTCGACGCTGGGTCGAGAGCTGTCATCATCAGACTGAATGCCCTCAACTGCCCGGGCCGCCTCGGCCCACCCGGAGCTCTTCTCAGCCAGTTCATCATAAGCCCGGCTCAGTTCTGCGAGTTCCCCGTCCGGCAGGCCAGCGTACTCGTCGGCCACGTGGTCCTTTCTGCTGCTTGCATAAGCTGCAAGCTGTTCACACGAGCTGGCCAACCTCTCAACATTGCCAGCCTTGATCGAGGGAAGCATGCTATGTATGGCCTCCCACATGGCATCTGCTTGGCGAAACCGGCGGCGGAGGATGGCCGAGCGTTCTTCGGCAAAGCGAGAATCCTTTCTGGTGTTGAAGTCGATGAAGCGACAGAGATTCACCATGAAGACGTATGGATCGTCGTAGCTGGATTCCAGTGTGGATGTCTGTCCCTTGATGAACTCCTCGAAGTGGTTCCGCAGGAGTGTGTACACGGGATCTGGTGTTGGAAGCTCCCCCACCCGGTCCATCAAGTTCGCCAGTTTATCGAGTACTTCCCGTTTTGCCTCCGGAGTTGGGATGAACAGAAATGGCTCGTACTCGCGGTTGGCCCCGACTCGATCTGCCACCCGTCCACACTCAGCATCGAATTGCCTGTAGAGTTGTTTCAGTTCTTTCTCTGTCATCTGCATCCAGGAATCCCTCTCTCCAGTAAAATGTTGAACGTTTACCGACACCAGCCTACTACTTATCCTACCACTATAGTCGGAACACATCTCGTCAAACGGCGTAGAGACTACCGTGTACGTGGTCCCCAGCCGCCTGCCTGTAGCTGCCGGTTCCGCCCGGCGTAGATGTATTGCCCCGGGCATCCGGGATTGCGGAATAATGCCGGCGCTCACTGCAACTCATGTCAAGAACACGGTGCCGTCTTCCCTCGATGATCACCGGACCCGATCAGTCGAGACTCTTATGGCATCGGCGCGGGAATGCCAAGGCCACGCACCGGTATTCGCAGCACGAGGCAGCATACCAGTTTCTCCCGAAATGGAAGATCCCCGGAGGCAACATTCCCGAGATCTACGGCCCACATGGCTGCGATGACGAGGTCTGTTCACGGCAGGCGCCAATGCAATGCGGTCACAAAAAGTTGACACACCGCACGGCATCAGGTACAATACTATTGTTCAATGGGCGCGTAGCTCAGTGGCAAGAGCGCGTGACTCACATTCACGAGGTCGTAGGTTCAATCCCTACCGCGCCCACAGAATGACGAGGCCCCGTTCCCCCTGAGGGAATGGGGCTTCCTCATGAGACCAGAGCAGAAGTCATCCAGGTTACCGGTCGAAAACTACCGAATCTCTCGGCCACACGCTGGCACCCCGTTACCTCCCTCGAAGGTAGCACTTCACCCAACCCTGTCCTGTCCCCGTGCCTCAACCTGTCACTATCACCCTGGATGTTCACAGTCACCGGGTGATGCAACAGCTGGTCCAGGATGCTCGCCCGGCGGCCGGGATCTGAGCGCCACGATACTGGCTGACCTCTTCATGAAGGCACGATCAGGGCAGTATCTACAGGGCAGGCTCCCTCGTTCCTGCAATCACCTACTGGAAGACTCCCCGGCCAAACCGAAATTTGCCTCCGACAGCGGTGGCCACAATCTGGATGTCCGATAGCTCATCGGATGGCACACTGGTCAGATCCCGGTCCAACACAACGAAGTCCGCAAGTTTCCCCGGTTCAAGTGAGCCCTTGATGTGTTCCTCAAACGAGCAGTAGGCAGAATGCAGTGTGTATGCGCGGAGGGCCTCTTCTACCGTTATCCTCTCCTCCGGTACGTAGGGTCGCCCGCTGGCCGTCCGCTGGTTGACAGCGGCGTGAATGCCCATAAGTGGTGCCCCGTCCACAACCGGACGATCGGAACTACCCGGGAACAGCACACCTCGGTCGATCAGCGTCCGTTGTGGGTAGGTCAGCCGGACCCTGTCGCGCCCCAGGTTGTCTATGAAGCCATCGCCAAGCTCATGAATGAACCTCTGCTGGGGAACCGGAATGACACCAAGTTCAACGATCCGGTCAATCAAAGTGTTGTTGAGAACCCCGCAGTGTTCAATGCGGTGACGGTGGTCTGCTCGCGGATGCCGAGCAAGGGCCTCCTCGTAGCAATCCAATACATGCGAAACGGCACGGTCGCCGATCGCATGTACGGCAACCTGCCAGCCGCTCTCGTGCGCCCTCGTGATCTGTTCTTTCAGGCCCTCGGGAGATGTGGTATAAAACCCCGTGTTCTCAGGTTCAGTCTCGTATCCCTCAAACAGGGCCGCTGTTCGCCCTATGAGGGACCCGTCGGCAAATATCTTGACAGGTCCGATTCGCAGCCTGCAGTCTCCAAATCCTGAATGCAGACCCATGTCCAGTCCGTAGCGGGACCGTTCACCCCTCTTCCCGCGAATCTCGCGAAGCTGTCTGACCCCTATCATAAGATTCACACGCACCTGGAGATGCTCGCGACGAACCGCCTCCTGGTAGCCAGCAAGCTCGAGTGGACTCGCTCCCCCAACTCCCGCCTCCTGCGCGGACGTGATTCCCTCGCTCAAGTACCTGCGACTCGCCGCCCCCAGGCACTCAACCACCTCGTCAAGTGACAGCGGCATCAGCAGTCGATTCACCAGGTCCTGTGCGGTTTCCTGCAATAGGCCCGTTGGCTCACCGGCGGCATCACGCGCAATTCTACCACCAGGGGGGTCCGGTGACGACCGATCTATACCCGCCTGCCTGAGAGCCGCACTATTGACCACAATCATGTGACCCGAGGTGTGCCCGAGCAGCACGGGATGGTCAGGGCTTACAACATCCAGCTCCCTGCGCGTGGGATGACGATGCCCTTCCAGCTTGTTGTCATCATAACCCCGTCCGATAATCCACGTCCCGGCGGGACGCTCGCGGGCATGTTTGGCCACCAGGGCCAAGAGATCCTCGACGCGACGCAACTTCGATCCCTTGAGATCCAGGTGTTGCAGGCCCAGGCCGAATGACAGCATGTGGTTGTGTGCGTCGTTGAAGCCGGGTATGACCGCGAGGCCACCAAGGTCTACCTCCCTCGTTTGCGGCCCCTTGAGTGCCAGGATCTCCTCGTCGTCACCAACAGCCACGATCCACTCACCCCTGACGGCCATGGCGCGCGCATGGGGTTTCGCTTCATCTACGGTAACCAGGTGTCCATTGACGAACACCGTATGCGGGTAAACCGTCACGACAACTCCCCCTTCATCATCCGTCACCGCCGCCCGGTGCTAGTCTCTCGCAATCTCATAGCGCAGCCACAGGTTGCCAGCAGCATAGACCTGGGCCGTGACGAGCCTGAGCCTGGTGGGCCACTCATCGTCCCGCAAGTCCGGCGAGTCAAACAGAGCCGGGGTCTCAAGACACAAGTACAGTTGGGGATTCAGGATGATGTTCACCTCGTCGACCAGCCCGGCGCGCAGAAATGCTCCCCCCAACTTCCCCCCCGCGGTCGTCACCAGCGTCTTGACACCCAGCTTCGTTCGCATCTTCTCCGACGCCAGGGCCAGGTGGACCGCCCTCCCCTTGGACACCAGGTACGGGATTCTCTCCCGTCGCAGAAAGGCCAGGTACTCCGGTGGCACACCATCAGACACCCAGTGGAGCACATGCCAGCCCGGTCGATCGCCCGTCTCCCTGAAACCACTGCGCACGCGGCCGCGCCCATCGACTATGACCATCCAGCCCCTGTGATCGTCA
>JAWOBW010000200.1:0-11232 GCA_046484105.1 Bacillota bacterium | reverse complement strand
CTCGGGGTGGACGAGCCAGTAGTGCTGAACTCCATTCGTCTGGTATATCTCCAGCTTTTCCAGTCGGTCTTTCCGTTGACTGAACGGTGAGATCATCTCGATGACCAGCTCAGGCGATCCGTCTATGCGCTTCTCTTTGACGATCTGGCACTGTTTTCCGGAGACGTAGAACAGATCCGGCTGAACTACATTCTTCTCCCCCATGGTCACATCCAGTGGCGCGTCAAACACTTCTCCCCGGGGATCGGCCTGTCCAAAGTAATCCTCCAGCAACCGCTGAAGACGGCGTGACACGCGCTGGTGCATGACGTTCGGCGAGGGTTCCTTGACCAACGTCCCGTCCAACACCTCCCAGCTGTACCCGGGTTCATCGGGCAGCTCCAGATAGTCCTCGTAGGTGTAGGTCTTGTCCCGTTCAGCTTCATATGATTCTTTCTCTTCGCGCACCCGCGAAGCCCTCATGGCATCGAGTACATCGTCTTTACAGTAGCGGTACTGTCTGTTGCCCACCTCCACATGGGGGATCTTCCCTTCTCTGGTGTATCTCCAGATGGTCTCCACAGAAACGCCGAGAATATCTGCCATCGCATGTGCGTTGATCAGCCTCTCTTCATCACCAGTCACTGGTACCACCTCCGGATCAATCATATCTCAAATGGCAAGTACACACAACTAGACACAATGCCAAACAAGCGCCGCCCCCATTATCGCTGTTCGGTCATGACACTTCTTGCTGCAAGCGAGGGCCGACAGGAGCAGGACGACGTCAGACCCAACAGAGGTGCGGCGGTCATTCCAATTCAAGAGAACGGCCGACGGCCCACCTGCCATTGCCGCAAATGGATCCTGTTGTGCGGGATGTTGCATGCGCCGGCCCCACCCGTCCGCGTGCAGCGAGAGCTGCCGCCCACGGGACCGTCGCAACCTGCCTCAAACGGAAGACGGCAGCAATGAGCCGTTACCTGTGGTGATCACAGGTACGTCAGCAGATCCCTGTATCTGTCGAGCAGGGCGCGGTTGTGTTCGTCACCGCCCTCCTCGTTGGCACTCATGAACACCGGCGGGCTGTCTCCGTCGTCCGCCAGATCACACACCACCCGGCAGACTACCGCATTCAGCAGGGCCGCCCCCACCACCGTGGACGTCGGCCCCACCTTACCGGCGCCGCCGGGAATGGGGACGGTCGCATCTCCCGGTTGCCCGCCGATGTCCACCGTCAGCTCGGCCACCTCGAACAGGCGCAGGCCACTGGAATGACGGGAAGCCACCGACCTCGAGTAGGGGAGGGAGGTCACCGCCGCCACCCTGAGCCCGTACTCCCGCGCTGCCAGCGCCATATCCACGGGAGCGGGATTGCGCCCCGAAACGGAGATCACGATCATGACCTCCCCGGGGCATGGTCCCACCGCCTCAAGCCACACCGGAGCATACCCCTCCACCCGCTCGGCCATACTCCCGGCAGGCGCCGGTCGGGCCTCCACCGTCAGCCCCGGTGCGACGATGGGATTGATGAGGGGCAGGCCTCCCGTGCGGTAAAACAGCTCCGACGCCAGCAGGCTGGAATGCCCGCTGCCAAAGGCGAAGATCCTGCGCTCGGCCCGCACCGCCTCGGACATCCAGCCGGCCAGCTCCCGCATCTCGTCGGCACAGGCCTGGGCCTGGGTCCTGATCTGGACGACCACCGCGTTCACATAGGCATCGACCGCATCACCAGCCGCGTCGCTCATATCTCTCCTCCGCCCTCCGGTTCAAGTCAGCCGTACCCGGACGGTTGATACTGGCATAGACCGAGGGAATCAGCCCCCGATGGGCGAGTCCCTCCGCCACCTCGGCCGTCAGGGCCCACATGATCGTCACCGCGCCGATCCCGGATACGGGAACAAGCCTCGCCTCCAGTCCCGGCACCTCCAGGGCGGCGTCGCCGTAGGGAGCCTGGCTGTCCAGCACCAGGTCGGCCACCTCGAACAGGCGCTTCCCCGACGGGTGCTCCGATTCCAGCCTCCCCGAGTATTCGCGGGAGGTCACCGCGATAACGAAGAGACCCCTCTCTGCCGCGCCCAGGGCAACCTGCACTGGCACCGGACTCTTGCCGGAAACTGAGCTGACAATCATCACATCACCCGCGGCAACGCGGGAGGCGTCCAGAACGCACTCCACCAGCTGCACCGGGTCACAGCGGGCGGAGTCGTCGCTTTCCCTCCTCCGCACCGGGTTGGTAACGTCGAAGTCCCAGCGCAGGGGGCGCCAGAGAGCCAGCCCGCCGGCCCGGTGAACCAGCTCGCGATCCACCAGGTGACCGGTGTCAAAGAGGTGAACCGCGCCGCCGGCGACCACTCTCTCGATGATCTCCCCCGCCGCCCTCTCTATGCCGGCGCTCTCGCATTTGCACACTCCGTCGATGATCCGGTGAAACAGCTCAAAGACCCTCCGGCCCGACACTCACCTCATCCTCTCCCCATCCGCTGAGCTTCTCACAGTGAAAACTGTATCCGCACCACCGGCACAGAGGACCCCTTCGCGGCGGAAAATCCCCTTCCTCCGCAGCCCCCTCGATGCGGCATACGATTTCCGCGGCCTGCTCCTCGACCGGCCGAGCGCCGGAATCCTCCGGCACTTCGCAGGTCACCTTCGGGTGCAGGAAGTGAATGTGAGCCGCCCCCACCTCGACCTCCCTGAGCCTCTGCGCCACCCAGCGGTACAGATTGAGCTGAAAGGCGTGCATGCCGACCCGCACCCCGACCTCCTCCGCCGGTATCATGTCCGTCTTGAAGTCGACCACCACCCACTGGCCATCGTCATTCTGATACAGCTGGTCGATCTTGCCCACGAGCTGGGCCCCGACGCCACCGTCAGCAGGGGAATCCTCCGGCAGAGAACAGGAAAAGGACCACTCGCTGTGAGAGCGCCCGTCCCGGTGCGCAGATAGGATCTCGGCATACAGCTCCGAGGAGGCAAAGGGTTCCACCAGCTGGCGGATGCGGCGGACCGTCTCCCGATCATTCCCGGAGAGCCGGTATTCCCGTACCGCCGCGCGCACCGCCTCATCCATGCTCATCTCTGGCATCAGCTCACACACCCGGTGCACCACGGTGCCGAGCAGGAGGGGATCGATCGTCCCCCTGCCTCTTTCCGCCCGCGCGTGGACCTCGGGCCAGCCGAGGACGTGCCTCAGGTAATACAGCCTCGGACAGTGACCGTAATCGACGAGGGCGGTGACCGAATACCCACGCTCGGGCATCTGCCCCCCGATTGGGGCCGGCTCAAACAGGCCCTTTTCTCCCAGGGACAGGGCCCGCGCAACCAGTTCGCAGGTGCCGGAGCCGGCGCCTGGGTCGGGCTGGTCAGTCTCCTCCCCGGCAGGGTAGAATCTCCACTCGACGGATGAATCAAATCCGGGATCCATGTGCCGGGAGAACCATTCCAGGTAGGAGTTCGTGGCGGGATTCAGCTGCCCCACCCGCTCGGCGAAGCTGTCCCCGGCCGGTTCACCCTCTCCCGCTCGGGTGGGTGTCACCAGGACCAGCTTCTCCTCTGCCCTGGTACAGGCCACGTAGAAGATCCTCATCTCCTCCTCCAGGGCGGCCTTCTTCTCCGGACCGCTGAGCCTGTCATAGAGAGACCCCTCAAGCGAGGTCGCCCCGGTCCTCGCAGCGACTCCCAGCTCGGGATTGAGGATGCAAGTCCCCGCCGACCCTCTCCGGGCTGAACCCGCCTCCGGCAGTATCACTACCGGAAACTCCAGTCCCTTGGCCTGGTGTATGGTCATAACCCGCACCACATCCGCGGCCTCAGCCTCCACGGGAGCGCGGCTCTCCTCGGCCGCCACCTCGGCCAGGGCGGTGAGGTGCCCGGCGAAATCCCCGGGCGACATCCTGTGATCCCTCTGCATCCCGGCCGCGATGGCCACTATTTTGTCCACGTTGGCCAGGGCCTGGTCACCGTGGGGCCACGTGGCCAGCGCCTCCCGGTAACAGCTGCGGCAGAAAATGGTGTTTAGAAGCTGAGCGGTGGGAAGAAACCGTGACAGCCTCAGCCATTCCCGGAGCAGGTCGTGCGCCTGCCGGAACACCTCACAGTCCCTCGCCTCTGAGAGCTTCTCCCACAGGCTGCCGCCCTCCCTCTGGGTCAGGCTCAACAGCGCTGCGTCGTCCAGCCCACAGAAGGGCGATCTCAACACTCCGGCCAGGGAGAGGTCATCTCGTTCATCCGCGAGCCAGTTGAGGAGCATCTTGAGATCCGAGACCTCCTGGCTGACGTAGAAGTCCCGTCCCCCCACGATGCGGTGCGGTATCCCCCTCCTCTGCAGGGACTCCGCCGCGGGGGCGAGGGTTGCGGCCTTTCGCACCAGCACCGCCACATCCCCGGGCCGGCCGCCTTCCTCGATCCAGCCCTCGATCCAGTGGGCGGTGGCGTCGCCGCAGCTTCTGCGCACCCTCTCGATATCCTCGCCCTTCTTCCTCTGCACCACCAGGATCTCGGCGGGACAGTGGGGGGAGGGATCGCGATCGGGGTTGGCCTGCAGCGGCTGATAGTCGCTGAACAGTCCGGAGAAGCAGCGGTTGTAGATGTCGATGAGCCCGGCACTACTGCGGAAGTTGGTAGTCATGGACAGGCTTTCGGCTCCCAGCTCCACCAGGCTGCTCCGCGCCCGGTGAAAGACCTCGACATCGGCCCCGCGGAAGCGATAGATCGACTGATCCCCGTCGCCGACCAGGAACAGGCCCCCTCCGCCGGAGCTGGCCAGGTCCCTGAGCCGCCTGACCAGGTCCCACTGAACGCCGTCGGTGTCCTGGAACTCGTCCAGCAGCAGGTGCGGGTGCGCCCTACGAAGGGCCGCTCCCAGCTGTGGATGTCTCTTCAGCATGTTCAGCACCAGGTGCTGCAAATCGTCAAAGTCCAGGGCGCCCATCTCGTCCTTGATCCGGCGGTACCGCCCGAAGATGTCGCTCATCAACCGCACCAAGGCACCGGCCGCCGCCCGCTCCTCGCGCAGAAGGCCCCGAAGGTTGACCCTGTCGCGCACCTGGTGCACCTCGCCCACGTAAGGTTTCAGCATTGCAGGGCAGTACTGCTTCTGCAGCAGCGCCCCGAGCTGGTCCAAAACGGGCCGCGCGTCCCCCGCCTCCGCCAATTCCTCCCTCCACCCCGGCCACTTCCCGGACAGCTGCTCAAGCAGGGGAGGATAGGTCTGAGTCTTCTGAATCTTCGGCTCGGAGGCAAGGGCCAACAGGCTCTCGCAGGCCCCCACCACCCGTTCCAATTCGTCCGCTGACAGGTGCAGTGCGCAGCCACCCGCCTGGTCAAGCAGGGAACTGACGGTGGTCTCGGTCAGATCGCCGATCTCCTCCCAGGTGAGGCTGTAGCGGCAACCGGCCTCGAACAGGTCGCGCAGGATCTCGACATAGCTCTGCACGAAGGGACCCGAGTAGCTGTGCCGGTCGACCAGCTCCTCAATGAAGGAACCCTCTCCCTCCTCTGAACGCAGCATCTCGGCGACCGCAGTCTCTATGATGTCATCGAGAATGCTCCGGCGTTGGTAAGGGTCCAGGGACGAGAACTCGGGATCCAGTCCGGCGAGATGAGGATGCTGCCGCAGCAGGGAGGAGCAAAAGCTGTGAATGGTGCCGATCGACATCCCCTCGATTCCCCACACCAGCGAGCGCCAACGGCGAGCCTCTTCCCTATCGTCCCCGTCCCTGGCTTGCCTCCACCGGTCGATCAGATTGGCCCGCAGCCGGGTCTTCATCTCGGCGGCGGCCTTGTTGGTGAAGGTTATGGCGGCAATGTCGTCGGGGCTGGCTCCCTCTGAGAGCAGGCACTCAATGCGCCCCACCAGCACCCGCGTCTTCCCGCTGCCCGGCCCCGCCGTCACCAACACGTCACAGTCTCGCGCCATCATGGCCCTGCGCTGCACTTCAGTCGGACGAAACACTGCTCTGCCCCCTCTCCCGAACCTTGCGCCCCATGCGTTCCCACTCAAAACGACAGAGATCCGCGTACCGACACTGCCGGCAGCGCCCGGTGTCGACGGGTGAAACAGGGAAGTCTCCGCGGCGGATCCGATCCCAGTACCCTGCGATGAACTCCCGGGACAGCGCCAGCACCTGCTCGAAATCCTCCTCGGAAACCGCGTTCCTGGCCGGGTCCAGCTGCAGCAGATCCGCGGCCTCCCGCGTATACAGTCCCGAGTTCGCGTGAGCCCTGCTGATGCTCAGATAACCGCCGCCGACCACGCGGATCCCCGGGAACTCGACCCTCGCGGCGAGAACATACAGGGGCATCTGCAGGTCCCGGCCCTCCCTCATCTGCTCAACTCCGGGAGGATTGGAGCCCAGCTTGTAGTCGAATATCACCGCCCGATCCGGCCGGGGTGAATCGGGAACCTCCGTCCGGTCAACCCGGTCCATGACCCCCCGCACCTCGATCCGGGACAGGGCGTCGTCCGGTCGGTCGGGGAAAAGATCCCCCAGCCTCAGCGAGAACCGATGCTCGGACTTCCACGGGTACAGGTGTCCCTCGTCGTCAGTCGCGGCCTCCCGCCGCCTCCGTTCGAAGTCGAGAAGGTCCTGCAGCGTCGCCAGGACCCTCCGATTCAGGGACTGCCACTGGGAGTCCTCCAGCCAGTCCATGGCCCGCCGCAGCTCCCCGCACGCGTCCCGGACCCCCTCCCTCAGGCCCTCCGCCTGTCCGCCGGGGGGAGCATCCCGTTTCAGGGCGACCTCGAGGACCCTCTCGGTGTAGTACTCCTCCAGTATGATGTGGTAAAGCCTTCCCAGCAGGGCGGCCGAGATCTCCCAGTCCACCGCGAAGCGGCCCTTCAAATCCAGAACCTGCGCGGCGAAGAAGTGAAAGGGGCACTCGGCAAACAAGTTCAGCTCCGTCGGCGAGACCCTGGCATCGGGGGGGAAGAGATCGACCAGGCACCGCGCTTCATCCGCCCCCTCTATCGCCCCGTCCCACCTACCCAGTGAGGGGCCCCAGCGCTCACCTTCAGCCGCCAGAACCCGTTCAAACAGGGCACGGGGGATGTCATCGGCGGCCAGGCTGCGCCCGAGCATCTCGTCCTCCACGGCGCCCGCTCCCTGCAGCAGAAGCGACACCCGCAGGTCACGCCAGCTGGCGGCCCGCGAGATCCTGCCCTCCTCCCGGGTGTGGTCAATCTCGGTCACCGGTCCGGCCGCCTCGATCTCGTGGATGTAGGGGGAGGGAACCTGGGGAGTCTCGCCGAGCTCGGCCGGATGGATGAGGATCAGGTGCCGCTCCGCGGCGCAGGCACACCGGTAAAACAGCTCATTCTCACTTCGGTACCTGGAGGTCGGGTCCTCCCAGCCACCTCCGGGGAGAAAGGACCCCTCGATCCAGCAGGGCGTTCTCCTCGCCGGGAAGACGTCCGACACCATGTACGGAATCACCACCAGGGGATACCTGCCGATTTCCGGCTCATCCGCCAGGGCGAGACGGACTCCCCTGCCCTCGGGCGGGTTCAGCCTGAACGAGTCGGCCGACCCGGGGACGGCCACGTTCTGATGAATCAAAATGTCACGCAGCATCAACAGGAAGCCCTGCCGGTCCCAGTCTCCCGGCCACTGTTCCGCCACCTCGCGCAGGCCCCGCTCTATCTGCTCGAAGAAGGATCTCTGCGCCGCCAGGTCCGTCAGGATCTCGGGCGTCTGCCCCCCGTCCTCCCGGACGGCATCTTCGACTCGCTCCCTGATCCGAAGAGAGGAGAGCACCTCGGCCAGTCGGGCACACATCTGCAGTGGTCGCGCCCGGTCCGGGATCGACACCAGGGGAAGCAGGGAGCGAAGTCCCCGAATCGCCCCTTCCACCTCCTCCAGCGCCTCCTCCAGCTCGGGGGGGCTCTCCCAGCGAAACCTTCCGCCCTCCAGCCTGAACGCCAGGGACTCTCTGACCCTCTCCAGGGAGGAGAGCACATCCGGACCGGCAAGACTAGGCCTGACATAGGCCCCCAGGCGGGACAGTAAAGACCACTCGGATGATATGTATGGTGAGGAAGCGAGGCGCGCCATCCCCTCGGCGCGGGGATCCGACAGCAGGTCCAGGAGCAGCAGCATTGTCTGTCCCATCCGGGTGTCCGCGAGCGACACCTCGTCTGTGTGACAGACCGGCACCCCCGCCCTCCGCAGCTGCGCGGCCACCGCCCTGAGGTGCTCCAGTCTGCGCACCACCACGCAACAGTCCCCGGGCCTCAGCCCTGACGACCCCAGCTGTTCCTTGATAAGCCTAGCCAGGTGCTCGTTCTGCTTCCGCTCATCAGCCACCGTCCACACCCGCACCTCCGGCCCGCCCCCGGAAGGGTCGTCCGTTCCCCCCTCGCGAAAGAGCCTGCCCGACAGCAGGGAGGGCGAATCCCCCGCCGGCGAATAGGTGGTGACGTGGGGAAAGATCGCCCCCAGCTCCTTCCGCAGTTCGCTCTCCGGCGGGTAGACATCCGGCATCTCGGGATCCCAGGGCATGAAGATGTCCATGGACCCGGTCTTCCGACCGACCGTCTCGAGCAGCCGCCTCTCCCAGTAGTCCAGGCGGCTGAATCCCTCCACCACGACGGAGTCGAGAGAAAACCCGGAATCCCGCTCCAGCGACTCGGTGATCAGCCGGAATAGACGGCTCCGGTCGGCCAGGCGATGCCTGTCGAGATGATCCTCGTACATCTTCATCACCCGGCAGATCTCCGAAGGCAGGTGGTCCTCGAGATCTCGGGTGAGGAACCCCCGGTTCCGTGCCTCGGAGACGAAGCGGTGCAGGGAGGATACCATTCCCGGCCGCTCCCAGGCATCCGCCAACGGCGAACCCTTCGGCAGTTCCACCTCCTTCTGACACAGTCTCAGGAGGGTCAGCTGTTCCCACGGGTCGAGCCTCCGGAGCCACAGGCCGAACCTGCGGCTGAGTCGCCGGATCCAGCCCCCCATCATCTGCACCGGCGCCTCCCTGAGCACCTCGCCTCTTTCTGCGGCCAGGCGGCAGTACAGATCCCTGCGCGCACTCAGTGTGCGCCGGTCAGGAACCAGGTGGAGGACCGGCCCGCCCGCACTGAGCATCCTCCTCGCCGCGGACGACACCAGCTCCGATCTTTTCATCGGCACATCACCCTCCAACAAATCCGGGTGGCGTCGGGATTCTCTCGCATTCCCAACACCACCCGTCGAATGACCATAGGAGACACTTCTGCTACCTCAGAAGCTCAGTCTCCACACTTGCTTCTCCACCGGTCGCGCATCTTATCCTTGTACAGGCTCTTCTTGGTCTGCATGATAAGCTCGACAAAACTGTACTTCCTCCTGCGCAGCTGTCTCCTTCTGCACTCCAGTTTTTCCGCACTTATTGAATCGGACATGCTCCGGCGAGACCCCCTTGGCGAACTGATACCGTCAGTCCGATGTTGACATAAGCACCTTTTCGTGCCCTCAGACTGCGGGTAGGTGCTATTTTATACTTCGACACACGAATGAATTGTCCTGCCCCAAATCCTCTTTACAAATATGTGACAGATCAGGGATGCACCGTGATGCTCAGGTCGGGGCGCAGTCGCTCAGAGATCCGTCCGATCACGGCAGCCTCGGTGCCGGCTTCTTTCATTCGGGTCATCAGCTCGTCGGATCGTTCCGCCGGACAGGAGATCAGGAGTCCCCCACTGGTGATGGCATCGGCCAGGAGAAGGCGCCTGTGCCTGGGTATGTCGTCGGCAAAGGATACCTTGTTCTCTGTCTCGAGGTACTCAAGGTTGGCCCGCGACCCCCCGGGAAACATCCCCTCCTCAGCCAGCGCCAACGCCTCCTCAATCACGGGGACCTGCCCGTCGAAGATCTCGAGACTGCAGCCGGAGGCATCGGCCATCTCCGATGCGTGGCCCAGGAGTCCGAACCCGGTCACATCCGTGGCCGCATTCACGCCCACGCCCACCATGATCTCGCTGGCCTCGCGGTTGAGCGAGGTCATCACCTCGATCACCCGGCGGATCCCCTCATCGGAGACCCGGCCGGCCTTTATGCCGGTGGTCAGGGCCCCCACGCCCAGGGGCTTGGTGAGAACGAGCACATCTCCAACAGCGGCACCGCTGATCCGGACCACGCGATCGGGATGCACCAGGCCGGTGACCGCCAGGCCAAACTTCGGCTCGCTGTCGTCTATGGTGTGCCCGCCCAACAGGTGAACGCCGGCCTCCTGCAGGATCTCCCAGCTCCCCTGGAGGATGTCATTGAGCACCGACAGGGGCAGCTCGTTTTCGGGAAACCCGGCCAGGTTCAGGGCGGTCAGGGGAACAGCTCCCATTGCATATACGTCGCTGAGGGCGTTGGCTGCCGCCACCCGCCCGAACTGCACCGGGTCATCCACCACGGGTGTAAAGTAGTCGACGGTCTGAACAAGAGCCCGTTCACTATCGAGACGGTATACGCCCGCATCGTCGGGAGTGCCCAGACCGAGAAGGACGTGATCGTCCGGAGGTGCCGAGGGTAAGCGGCGCAGGACCTGCACCAGAGCCCGCAGGCTCAGTTTGCACCCTCAACCCGCCTTCGAGGTCATCTGCGTCAGGCGTATCTTCTGACGCTCATCGGAATCCGTCCTCACGTGGGTCACCCCCGTCGTCACCATATACGATGCGACAGAAAGCCTCAACCACCTCATCAGCATCCCCGTCCAGCATCGTGCGGGGATCGAACAGGAGGGAACCTCCCCTGATCCGGGCGATGACCGGCGGCTCGTTCCGCCGCAGAAGACGGGCGATCCCATCCACTTCTCCCGGGGGACTCACCTCCACCAGGGTGGTGGGAAACTCCACTCCGGGGAGGGATCCCCCGCCGGCGAAGGAGGTCCCGGAAAGGGTGGTCACCTGCCAGTCCTCCGGCAGCCGGTCAGAAAGCCCGGCGGCCAGATCTTCTGCATCGCGGGTGAGAGAATCGGGATCGGCCGCGAGAAGGCGCAGAGTGGGAATCATCTCCCACTCCCGCTCCATCAGGTAGGCCCTGAGGGTGGCATCGAGGGCGGAAAGGGTCAGCTTGCCCACCCTGAGAGCCCGCAGGAGGGAGTTCCGCTTCATCTGCCCTATCAGCTGCGCCCTTCCGGCGATGATCCCCACCTGTGGTCCTCCCAGCAGCTTGTCGCCGCTGAAGGTCAGAACGTCGATGCCGGCCGCGACGCCGTCGCTGACCGTTGGCTCCCGGGGCAGCCCGTAGGACGAGAGATCAAACAGCATGCCGCTGCCAAGATCTTCCA
>JAWOBW010000162.1:0-10377 GCA_046484105.1 Bacillota bacterium | reverse complement strand
CAGGGGCCCGAAGTAGTCTCCCTTGCCCGCCTCATCCCCTCCCGCATGGGGAAAGGGCAGAAGAGACGCCGGCTCAATTCCTCCCCCGCCGCCCCGCGCTTCCGCCTCACCCAGGATCTCACTGATCTGACGGGAGAGTGCCCGACCCAGGTCCTCCGCGCCACCCTGCATGTGAAGCCGCCCGTTGGTATACTGCCGGACCACCAGCCGCCCACCGTCTCCGGCGATGACATAGGAGTACTCGCAGTGGGGTTCCTCTCTCACCTCGACCAGGCCCTCGTGGCGGCTGAACAGCTCCCGCACCTGGGCCCGGCACTCCGGGGGCAGGAAAATGGTTTCCTCGACTCTTGCGATCTCGACCACCCCGATTCCAACAACACTATACCCTGCGCCAATGACAGCATACTGTCACACTTCGGCTCACAGTTCGACTGTCTTCCGGCCTATTCCTCCCCGGATGATGGCGGCAGTGGTTCTACATCGACCAGTAGTGTGTCCACCCCCCCCCCTCAGTTGACCTCGAAGCCGCATAGCCCTGGAAGTCACCGGGCACACTTCAAGGGGTGATTCCCGTGAAGCAGCTGGCCAGACTGTCGCTGTACGCATTGATCATCTTCCTCCTTGCCGGCCCGCTGATCGTGCCCGGCAGATCGCTACTCCCCCCTGGTGCACCCGGAGAGCACCCCGTCCCGGACACGGCACACACCTCGAGAATCCAGGGAGAGGACGTCACCGACCTCAGCCTCAGGGTAACCGAGATGCGCTTCGCCCCACCGGCCCGGCTGGCCGACCTCTTCGTCGTCGTCCCGGGAGACGATCCCCTGGCCGGACTCATCGCACTTCGTCTATGCGCCCGGCCCGTGGGAGCCGCCCTGGTGCTGCTGCCGCCGGAACCCCCTCTGCAGCCCGATGTGCTGTCCCGCATGCAGGCCGTGACCGGAAACGGAGAGTCCCGCGCATCCGTCCTGGCCGCGGGAGACATTCACCCGGATCTGCTGACGGCCCTGGACTCCCGCTTTCACCTGGCGACTCTCGAGGGGACGCACGCGGAGCTGGCGGTGCAGGTGGACGAGCTGCTGGCCGGGCGCGGGGTAACGGGCGAGCGTCACCTTATCATCCCCGCGGAGGATCATCGCCACGGCCTCGCCCTGGTCACCTGGGTGGCGCAGACGGGCGACGCGGTGTTTCCGACCGGGAGGGACAGACTCCCCGATGAGATCGGAAGACATCTCAGCCGAACCGCCGCGGAGATGGAAGGAAGAAAGATGAACCTGTATCTCGTCGCACCGAAATCCCTGGGCACGGATGCGTTGATGGAGGAGTTGAATGACTACGGCCAGGCCGTTCGCGTCGCGGGCATCACCCCCGGGGAGTCTGCCCTCGCTCTGGCGGGGTATTTCGACGCCGGAACCCAGTTCGGATGGAGAGGTGGCACCACCCGCGAGGGAAACCTTTACTACCTGCTCGGCAATCCCGATCACCCCGGTGAGCTGCTGGCGGCAGCACCGCTGTTCAGTGAAACCCAGTCCGGCCCCACCCTATTGACGTCCTCGGTGCGCCTGTCACCTGCGGTGGAAACCTTCCTGTGGACCCGGCGACCCCACTGGGTCGTGGTCCCCGCGGAGGGCCGCCACAGCTTCGCCTGGCTGGCCGGTGGCCCCGAGGTCATGAGCTGGTCGGTGCAGCACCGCGCTGACCTTATCAACCAGCCGGCGCCCCACGATCGCGCAGGCTTCGGCGGCCGGGATTCGGTCCTGCTGGTGTGGCTGGTCGTCGCATGGCTGGGCGGCCTGTGGATCTGGATCCACAGCGTCATGAGGAGACCGCTGATGCAGCAGCATGTGCGCCTGTTCTGGGTACTCACGGGACTAGTGCTAGGCCCCCTGGGACTGCTCTCCTACTACCTGGTCAATCGCGGAGACCGGCCACCCGTAACTGCAGCGCAACGCCTGCCGCTTCCCGAGAAGGCCCTGAGCGCGACCGCTGCGGCTGCGGCCCTGGCCGCCGGCGTGATAATCCTCACCAGCTGCGCCTACCTGGTCCTCCGCCGGCCCGTCGTCATGATCGGGGGCTCCATATTCTTCCTGGGCAACCCGGCAGTCCGCGGCCTGTTGGTCGGTTCGATCCTCGCCCTCGGCTCTGCCGTCCTCCTGATGGAACCGGTGCTATATGCCTCCGGCGGCGAAAGCTACGGCAAATTGCTAAAGGACACCTGGGTGGGTGCGGCGGTAGCCCACGCAGTCGCTGCCCTGGTGTTCTGTCTGGGCCTGTGGTGGCTGCAGACTCAATACCTCAGCTCGCCGCCCCGGGCGATTGAGATTCTGTGGTGGGGGACGGCCGCCGCAGCCGCGGCCTTCACCGCCGTCGTCACCTACCCTCTCAACTACTGGATGGTATCGCAGAATGTCCGGAAAGGAGTGTTGAGCTGAGGCAGTGAACTACGCCCGGAGCCAGCGGCGAATTCGGCTCGCCCTGTACAGCTCAATCGTCGTCCTGTCGGCGGCCGCTCTGGCCGGCGCCCTGCTTCCCTTTCACCCGGGGCACCCGCCGACCGACCCCGTGGATTCCTCCGCCGCCACCGCGTTGACCACCAGGCTCGGGGGCAGTGACCTGAGCACAACCGCCATCGCCGTCTCCCGGGCGGCATATCCGCTGTCGGGAGCAGCCGGGGCAGTGATTCTCGTTCCCGAAGGTGACTGGATGACGGGCCTCATAGCCGCCACCCTCGCCGCTGCACCGGTTAATGCACCCATTCTGCCAGTGCCGAGGGGGCCGATGCCCGCGGAAATCGAGGAGGAGATCAGACGGCTCAGCCCCAGAGGGATCAATTGGGACGGAGGCATACAGATCCTCGCACTCGGCCAGATCGACGGGCAAGTCATCGACCAGATCGACCGAATCGGACTCACCTGCCGTCACATCGACGCATCCACCGCCGCCGAGCTGGCGGAGCGAGTCGATCACTACCGGGCAATCCTGACCGGCAATCACCCTGACCAGGTGCTGATTGTATCCGCAGACGCAGCCGAGTTCGCACTCATCGCCGCCTCCTGGGCAGCACACAGTGGGCACCCGGTCCTCTTCGTCGAGAACCGAGTTCTCCCGCGCGCCACCCGGAGGGCCCTCGACCTCAGACCGGCTGACGCCTTCGTGTACGTGCTGGCTCCGGAGGAGGCAGTGCCGGAGGCGCTGATGGACGAAATGTCATTCTTCGGATGCGTACAGAGAATACCCGGTGGCGACCCTTTCGAAATGGCCGCCGCCTTCGCCCGATACACGGACAGGGGGGCGGATTTCCGCTGGTGGCTTGGAGCCAATCCCAGGGTCTTCGGCCCGGGAGTGTCCGGACCGGGACAGAATCTCATCTTCGTCGACATCGATGAACCCATGGGCGCGGCAGTGGCCGCCGGTCTCTCCCAACGGGGAGCCCACGGTCCGCTGCTGTGGGTGCAGGGAGACCGCTTGCCCGATCCCGTGGAGCAGCTTCTGGCTGCCATCCGCCCCGCCGGCGGGCGCAGGCTCGACCCGCTGTTCAATCGGGGTTGGCTCATAGGTGATGAGGACGCCATCAACCCCCGGACACGTCAGCTGATCGAGGACGCCCTGCGCGCCGCTGATGCAGAGGAGGCGATTGACGTACGATGAGCAAGATGGTGTCGTCCTTCGCCCGCCGGCAGGAGGCCGCCTCGGCCCTGGGTGAGATCGAACTGGAGAACTTCGGAACGGGCCAGGTGATACCCCTTGACGGGAGAGATGCAACGGAAGTCATCGCCGCCAATCTCTTCTTGGATCACAGGGAGGCATCTCTGATCGCCGCCGGAGCGGTCCTCGGATTCATACTGGGGGCGCTCCTGATGTATTCCCATCGCGTCGGGCTGTTGGTCTTTCCCCTGCTGTCACCGGCCTTCGCCGGGGGCTCCTACCCCGCCTACTTCGCCGGAGGTGGCGTCGGTGCGGCGGTGGGGGCCTTTCTCTGCAACCTATATGCCCTGAGTGCGCCCCGGGATCTTCTGGGACCGGATCCGACGCTGCTGACCGTATTTGCCCCCAGGTATGAGTTGAAGAAGGTCAGAGCAACAGTGCAGGGGCACGGAGGCAGGGTCATCTGAGTCCCGCTGTCGCCCGCCGGCGGCCGCCAAGATCCTGTGTCACACCGGATCGATCCAACTTCTTTGTGCCCCGGATTATATGATATAAATACTGAGAGGGACCGGTCGGTACATTCCCCAAACTGGGTTAAGGGTGATTTCTGGTGATGAAAAAGCGAGTCTTCAGCGGCGCACGGCCGACGGGCAGGATGCATGTGGGCAACTACCTGGGAGCAGTGAGAAACTGGGTGCGAATGCAGGATGAATACCAGTGCATATATGCCGTGGTGGATTACCACGCCATGACCACCCCCTATGAAGCGGAACAGCTGAACCTCGACACGGGTGAGATGCTGGTCGATCTTCTCGCCTCCGGCATAGACCCGGGGAAGTGCACTCTGATTGTCCAGTCCCAAATCCCCCAGCACTCGGAGCTGGCGTGGGTGCTCGGCACCATAACCCCGCTGGGGTGGCTGGAGCGGGTGCCGACATTCAAGGAAAAATCCAGCATGCACCCCGACTATGTGAACCTGGGCCTGCTCTCATACCCGGTCCTTCAGGCGGCCGACATCATACTGTACAAGGCAGAGGCGGTGCCTGTGGGTGAAGATCAAAGGCCGCACGTCGAGCTGACCAGGGAAATTGTCAGGCGCTTCAACTACATGTTCGGCGACACCTTCCCCGAACCTCAGGTCATCACGCCAGAGGAAACCGCCCGCATCGCGAGTCTGACCGAACCGGACAGGAAGATGAGCAAGAGTTTCGGACCTCCCAGCTACATTGCCATCGGGGACAGCCCCGAGCAGATTCGCGACAAGATCATGAAGGCAGTGACCGACACCGGGCCCTCGACGGAGGAAATGAGTCCGGGCGTGGCCAATCTCTTCCTCCTCCTCAGGTCCTTTGGAGATGAGAAGCAGCACCAGCTCTTCGCGGAGCAGTATCGCGCGGGAACCATTCGCTACGTGGACCTGAAGGAGGCCACCGCCGACGCCCTGGCGGAGGGGCTCCGCCCCATCCGGGAGAAGAGGGCTGAGATACTCCAGGACGAGCGGATACTGGAGGATGCACTGGAACGGGGCCGGGAAACTGCCACCGCCCTGGCCGCGGAGACGATGTCCGAGGTGAGAAACCGCATCGGTCTTTACCACCCCCGATGATCCTGATGCCGGAAGCGGGCGCGGGAATTTCTCAACCACAGGGTGAGCGAGGAGACGCGGCATTTCAACCGGGCACTAGCCCGCCCTTTCGGCAATCTGCCGCACGGCGTCCAGGACGCGTCCCAAATCTGCCTCGGTGTTGAAATAGCCGGGACTCAATCTGACCGTCCCCTCGGGAAAGGTGCCCAGGCATCTGTGTGCCCGGGGAGCGCAGTGCAGGCCGGTGCGGGACAGTATGCCGAACTCCTCCTCCAGGGAGAAGCCCAGGTGGGCACAGTCCGCTCGCCCCAGGGTGAAGGAGATGACGGCCACCCCCTCCTCGGGATCATCGGGCCCGTAGACAGTCACACCGCGAACCTCCCTCAGTCCCTCCCTGAGCATGCCGGCCAGACTCACCTCGTGTTCTCTGATCCTCTGCAGGCCCTCCCTGCGAATGAACTCCAGCCCCGCTCCCAGGCCGGCCACGGCCGGGGCATTCATGGTGCCGGCCTCCAGCAGGTCCGGCATGATCTCCGGCTGCAGGACCTCGTGCGAGCGGCTGCCGGTTCCCCCCTCCCTCCACGGCCTGAGGGCGATTCCGCGGCGCACATATAGGCCGCCTACTCCCGGCGGCCCCAATAGCCCCTTGTGCCCGGTGAAGGCCAGCAGGTCCACCCCCTGGCTGTCGACATCCACCGGGTACACTCCCGCCGTCTGGGCGGCATCGAGAAGAAAGAGGGCTCCGCGCCGATGAGCAGCGGCGGCTATCTCCTCCACCGGCATGAGTCTTCCGGACACGTTGGAGGCATGAGTGCACGCTACCAGACGGGTATTGTCCCGAAACAGCGCCGGCAGCCCCTCCAGGTCCACCCCGGCATCTGGATCGCAGGCCATCTCCGACAGGCTGATCATGCCGTCCCTCGCCATGGCGTGCAGCGGTCTCAGGACGGAGTTGTGTTCATAGGGGCTGATCAACACGTGATCTCCAGTCTCCAGCAGTCCCTTAATGGCCATGTTGAGAGCATCGGTGGCATTGAGGGCAAAGACCAGCGAGGCGGGGTCATCTCCTCCGAAGAACCGGGCCAACTCCCCGCGGACGTCGAACAGGATCCGATCGGCCGCCCTGGAATGCCCGTGATGCGATCTACCCGGGTTTCCGCACGAGCGCAGGGCGCCATCTGCCGCCCGGTACACCTCCTCGGGTTTGGGCCAGCTGGTGGCGGCGTTGTCCATGTAGAGCAGATCATGTGTTTTCAGTTCAGACGCCTCCCGGTTTCGACTCATCTGGGGCCCTCGCGCCTGCCCCCTCACCCGCCCTCCGGGCGACAACTGAGCAGCACATCGCCGTCGAGTTCATACTGCCCCTCCACGGGGACAGACTCCTCCTCGAGAAAGGATGATACCGCCCCGGCATCCTCCGAAGGGCAGCGCATGGCCATCCCACAGCTGGCACTGATGATCCGCGGCACGGGAAGCAACCTCACCCGCCACGGTCCACCGCTCAGGAGGCTCTCTGCCTGCATGGCGGAGTGAATATTGGGAAAGGTGATGTAGACTGTCCTAGCCATCAGCATCCCCTCACCCATTTTACGGCCTGCACCCCGCATCTGCAAAGACCCGATCGACAGTCTCACCCGTCCCGCTCCGCAGCCAGGAGGCAATTGTCACGCGGATAGGGCCGCGCTGTCACCTCCCTCTCGACGCCTCCTCAACCCGCGGCGGCTACGATGCCAGTTCTCACCTTTACCTGGCTGTACACTTGCGGTTTAATGTCAGTGGGAGATCATACCGTCGGCTTCCCTGCCCATCAGGTGACGGCCAATGTGCACCAGACGCGGGCAGCCGGCCGGCGGAACAGGGGGGGCAGTCAGTTGACGCGGAAAGTGGATACTGAGGACAGGGGCACCCGGGCGCCGGTGATGAAGATCACGGAGACCGGCGACGGTGCCATCCAGTTGACGGTGGGCGACCGACAGACGGCGGGGAGCATCTGCCATGCGGCAGGAAGCCTCTCTCTAGAATCCGCAGTGACAGAGCGAGATGATGACACCTTCCAGATAACCATCACTTCTGAAGAATGCCAGCGTGGTGAATCACACGAGGATTCGGATCTCGTGATCCTGCTGCAGAGCGACGTTCTGGGGGCAGACGCCGGTCTCGGGAGGATACTGGTCAGAAGCTTCATCCACACCATCGCCGATGACGATTATCTGCCCCGGGTGATGATCTTTCTGAACCGCGGTGTGTATCTGACCTGCGCCGGGTCCGCCGTCCTGGAGGATCTCCTCGTCCTGCAGTCGCGGGGAGTTCAGATTCTCTCCTGCGGCACCTGTCTGGATTACTTTGACCTGAAGGACGAGCTCAGCGTGGGCAGTGTGACCAACATGTACACTATCGAGGAGACGCTGACCCGGGCGGGCAGAGTACTCAGCCTCTGAACTGCCCGGGAGGAGACTCGTCGCCACTGATCATGGCATCGTCGCGAGGAACTCATTCTGCGGCTGAAGCAGGAGAACTTGCGGCAGTGCAGAAAGATTAATGCTCAATACCCATAAAATCTCCGGGGAGGCATCTCATGAGACAGCGCAGAAACCGTTACAGTCTAATGATCACTCTTATCCTCACACTAGTCTTCGCCGGCTGCGGGCAGGGTGCGGAATCTCCCCCGCCTCCGGACGAGGAACCCGCCGAGGAACCCGCCGAGGAAGGCCCTCACTATGGCGGCACCATGGTCATCGCCAACTACGCCGACATCACCCATCTGAACCACATGTTCAGCACTGATACAGTTTCAAACCTGGTGAATTCGATTATTCACCGCTCGCTAGTTCAGTACCGGGGGAATAACGAGCTTTTCCCCATGATGGCCGAGAGCTGGGAAATCGGGGAGGACGGCCTCAGCTGGACCTTCCACCTGCGCCAGGGAGTCACCTGGCACGACGGGGTAGAATTCACCGCCGAGGACGTGAAGTGGAACTTCGAGACAATCATGGATCCGGCCACCGGTTCCATCCGCGCTGGCAACTTCGAGCTGGTCGATCGCATCGAGGTACTGGACAGTCACACCCTTCGCATCATTACCAAGGAACCTTATGCCTCTCTTCTCGACAAGGTGGGAACCCAGCGGCTGATACCCAAACACGTGGGAGAGGAAGGTGGGCTTGACGATTACAACCACAATCCGATTGGAACCGGTCCCTTCAAGTTCGTCGAGTGGAAGCCCGACGAGAAGATCGTGTTGGAGCGATTTGACGACTACTGGGAGGGCAGACCGTACCTGGACAGGCTGGAGTTCGTTGTCATACCGGAGGCCTCGGTGCGCATGATTGCCTTGGAGAATGAGGAAATCCACTACGATCCGTCGGCGCCTCCCCAGGAGGAAATCCCGCGCCTGCTGGAAGACGATCGCTTTCAGGTGCTGAGATCCCTGGCCACGAATTTCCAATTCATAGCCCTCAACTGCCTCAATCCTCTGTTTGAGGACTACCGCGCCCGGCAGGCCATCGCCTACGCCATAAACAAGGAGACCATCATTGATAGTTTCTTCTCGCACACCGCCGTCGTGGGTGACGGGCCCTTCTCAGAAGCATACGGCTACTACTACAATGCCGACGTGCTAACCCGCTATCGCCAGGACGTCGACAGGGCCAGGGAACTGCTGGATGAGCTCGGGTGGTCACCCGGTGAGGATGGATACCTGCGCAATGCCCAGGGCGAGGTCTTCGAATTCGACACCATGGTCAGGCAGGGCAGCGAGGACCTCCGCAATGTCCTGGTCCTCGTGCAGCAGTGGTTGAAGGACGTCGGCATCAAGATGAACATCCAGGAGCTGGAGTGGACGGTCATCCTGAGCAAGATGACGGAGACCAGGACCGACTACGACGCCGTCATCGTCGGATTTGGAGCCACACCTGACCCCGATCATCACTACATATTCCACTCGGAGGGCGGGTTCTGGATAGCCAACTACAGCAACGAGCGCGTGGACGAGGTCCTGGAGCGGGGGCGTTCGGTGGTAGAGCCCGCCCAGCGCAAGGTGTATTACGACGAATACCTGGAGATAACCTCGCGGGAGCAGGCCGTGGTCTTTCTGTGGCACAACGTGGCCACGCAGACGCTGAATTCCCGCTTCAGGGGGATGAAGGACGAGCCCGCAGGCACGTCAGAGTACATCCACGCCGTATGGGATACCCTGGCCGGACAGGACTGAGACCTACACTGTGGCGTGGAGGGGCCCTCTACGCCGCTGCCTTCCCCACACAGGGCTCAATCGCCTCTCAAGGGATGCAGATGGAACGCACAGATTTGGCGCGAGAAATGACTCAAACGACCGCGCAGGACGCGCGGGCTCCGCGATGATGTCATCGCCAGCACGGGCCGGATCATTATATGTGTCAATCAGCCCTGTTCCTCCACTTCCAGCAGGTACTGCTCCAGCTTTCTCTTCACCCGTTGGAGGGCATTGTCGACCGACTTGACGTGACGACCTATCTCGCGGGCGATTTCCTGGTAGGAACGACCATCCAGGTATGACATGAGAACCTGCCACTCGAGGTCACTCAGCATCTCCCCCATTCGCCTCTCGATCTGGTCGAATTCCTCCCGGGAGATGATGAGCTGCTCGGGGTCAGACACCATGCTGCCGGCGAGAACGTCCATTAGCGTCCGGTCAGATTCCTCATCGTAAATCGGTTTGTTCAGGGACACGTAAGAGTTGAGTGGAATGTGCTTCTGCCGGGTTGCAGTCTTGATAGCGGTGATTATCTGGCGCTGGATGCAAAGTTCAGCAAAAACCTTGAAGGAAGATAGTTTGTCGGAGCGGAAATCTCGCACAGCCTTGTACAGACCTATCATGCCCTCCTGGATGATGTCCTCCCGGTCAGCTCCCACGAGAAAATAGCTGCGCGCCTTGGCTCTGACGAAGTTTCTGTACTTGAGCATCAAGAATTCGAGTGCCCTGTTACTTCCCGCCCGGGCCACCTCAACTAGATCTTCATCGACCATTGCCTCATATTCCGAAGGGTAGAACTCGGGATGAGGGTAAATGCTCACAAATATCCTCCTCCACTCCCAGGGCAATGATACATTATTGTAGAAGAGCTCTGACACAAGATACATAAGATACAGTATGACAGCATGTCCCAATATAT
>JAWOBW010000061.1:0-6947 GCA_046484105.1 Bacillota bacterium | reverse complement strand
CCAGGATGAGGATCAGCAGATTTAATATGTGTCTTGGCCGCCTGCGCCGCAACCGATTCGCCCCTTTCACCCTCCGCAATGAGGACACGCACCAAATTATATCTTTCGCGGCGAAATAGTGTCAATTCAGAGAATCGGCCCAGCCCGCACCTCAGAGCATCTGCATGCCATTTATCTCCAGGACAAAGCGCTGCCCGAGAAACACCGCCGCCCTTCTGCACATAATCATGCGGCTCAGGAAGATCTCAAAATAATCCATTACCGGGGAGATCTCAGTGTCGATCTTGAGGTTGAGTGTTATGGTGCCCGTTCCCGCCTGAACGTTCAGAAACGAGGCCTCGGCCGCGTAGTTGACCCGGTCGTGAATGTCGAATTCGGCCGGTTCCGACAACCGGACGCGGGAGCGGTGCACGTCGGACTTGTCCGCCAGGATGAGCCCCGCGGAAACCGGGCTCACGATCTTGCCGTCCTCGGTCTCGTGATTCCCGATCGCCCCGGCTATGATCGCCGCCCTCTCCGGCGACAGACCGCGGTCGGTGAGCAGCTGCAGCGCCATGATGCCTCCCGCCGTCGGGTGATCGCGGCGGTTGATGACGTTGCCCACGTCGTGCAGGTAACCGGCCATTGCGGTCAGCCTGGTCTCCTCTTCCCCGCGGTTGAGCCGGCGCATGACGTTGTTCGATATGTCGGCCACCAGGCGGGCGTGACGCAGGCCGTGCTCGGTGTAGCCAGCGTTACCCAGGTGGGAGTCGCCCCTCTCCAGGTAGGCGGTGATCTCCGCGTCCTCTTTCAGACTGGCCAGTGTCACTTCCAATAATAACCTCTCCTCTTCCTGCCAGGTACTGCACAACCATCTCGCATATCTCGGCGGGATCGAGCTCGTCCGTCAGGATGCGCAGATCGGCATTCTCCATCGAACGGCGCAGGCGCAGCTTCTGCGCCTGCAGCCGGGCGGGTCCCCAGCTGACATCCCTGCGCCGCCTCACTTCGTCGTAGCTCACGTCCAGGTACACGACGTAGTCGGGAACACCCCGCAGATACAGCGAGGGCGCGGCCGAGTGCTCCTGCGCCAGCGAATGGGCGCGAATGCCGCGCTCCCTCAGCCTCTCGACCAGCGTCGTCTTGCCCGAGGCGCAGGCTCCCACCACCGCCACGACGGGTCCCCGCGCCCCCTCAGAAGGGGAAGGATATGTCAATCGATCGGACCGCCACCTCTCCCAGTGTAACATCTTCTGACCGGACCGACACCACCGCCAGCGACATATCGTCGCGGGGCCGTCCCCCGTCGGCGGCACAGGCCGCCTCCAGCATCCGGTCCGCGGTCGCACCGGCGTCCTCATCGCCCCCACGCAGGCAGGCGGCCAGGGGCTCAAGGCCCAGGGCCTCCCCCGTCCGCCGGCCCGCGTGGAAAATCCCGTCGGTGAATATCGCCGCACGAAACCCGGGGCGGAGCTCACACTCCAGGATCGCCGGCTTGGTGAAGTGATGAACCCCTATGGGCGGCACATCCTCCCGCAGGAACTGAACCTCGCGGCCGTCGAATAGGAGGGCCCCGGCATTGCCGTTGCGGGCGATCACGAAGGTGTCAGTGTTCAGATCCACCGACAGAATTGTCAGCGTGCACACGATCTTGCCTCCGCGCATGGCATACAGGCTGTCGTGGACCGCCCGGGCCACCGCCCCGTCCCTGGCTCCCTCGGCAATCAGGGCCGTCGCCCGCGCTACCACCATGTTGCTGACCCGCTTCGCCGCCGGGCCGCTCCCCTGCCCGTCCGCCATCACCACCGACAGTCCACCCCTAGGCCGTTCCACCACGTCTGCACTGTCTCCACTGGTGGACACACCCGACTTGGGTATCTTCCGCACTGCAACCCCAATCCGCTTGCGTCGTGGCATCCTCTCCCCCTCCCCGGCTCAGTCCCGCAGCCGCAGTGATCTGAGGCGATTCAACGCCGTCGCCGCCTCCAGCATGCGCGGCCGGGCGTAGTCGCCGGGATGTCCGCTGAAGGGAGACAGGATGTCCATTCCCTTCCGGTCCAGCTCCGCCTCGACCAGCTCAAATGCCTCCCGCAGCGATTTCTGCGGAAAGTGCTTCCGCGCGTATTGAAGAATGTCGGCCACCGCCCGCGTCTGGCTGGGATCCACCAGCTGCTCCACCAGGCCCAGGTCGATCTCCTCCTCCCCGAACTGCACCGTCGACAACCCCCGGGTCTTCACCCGCACCCGGCCCCGCCTGCGGGGATCCACGCTGGACGGGTCGGGATGGCGCCCCCGGATCCCGGGCAGCTCCCCGGGAGACTCAGAAGTGCGCCCGGTGGGATACTGCCGCGCGATCTCGGCCGCCTCTGCGGTCACGTCCCGGGGTCGATAGTGGTCCATCATGATCACCGTGTCGGCGACATCGAAATAGTCCCCCGATCCCCCCACGACCACCACCGTCGACACACCGCGCTCACGGTGGAGCTGCCGAACCCGGTCGATGAACGGGGTGATGGGTTCCTTCTCCGCGGCGACGAGCCGCTGCATGCGCATGTCGCGGACCATGAAGTTGGTGGCGCTGGTGTCCTCGTCCACCAGCAGCACGCGCGAGCCCATCTCCAGCGCCTCCGCGATGTTGGCCGCCTGAGACGTGCTGCCGCTGGCGGCGGGCGTGCTGAAGCAGGAGGTGTCCTCACTCCCGGGCAGTCCCTTGATGAAGGGGCTGATGTCCACCCCGGTGACCTGGCGGCCGTCCTCCGCCCGGTTCTTCACCGCCGATTCCTCCGCGACCACCAATTCGCGCCCGTCACCGGGAATGTGATCGTAGATTCCCCGGTCGATGGCCCGCAGCAGGGTCGACTTGCCGTGATAGCCGCCCCCGACGATGAGGGTCACTCCCTCGGGTATGGCCATGCCCCGGACCCTGCGACCGCTGGGCAGGGTCACCTCCCGGGCCAGTGACGGCGGGGACTCAAAGGGCACTGCCCTCCCCGCCGGCAGCGGCAGCTCGGACACCCCGGATTCCCGCGGCAGAATGGATCCGTCCGCGGCGAATGCCACCGCCCCCATCGATCCCAGCTGTCGCCGCAGTTCGGCCGCATCCTCGATCCCCACCACGAAGTCTCTCATCTCCTCGCCGTTGAGCTTCTCGCAATACAGCGAGGCCCTCGCCGCCGCCGGAATCTCGTCGAGGAGCATGGCAGCCGCCTGCCCTCCCAGCACTCGCCGTCCCCGGGCCGGAAGCCCCGCGGCCAGGCGCACCTCGGTGAATTCCGGATCCACCACCACGGCCGTTCGCTCCAGCACCTCCTGGCCCGGCCTGTCCACGGCCAGCATCCCGCTCTTGCCCGAGCCCCGGTGCCCCCTGGCAACCCGACTCAGGGCCCGGTCAAAGGCCCGCAGTATGTAGTCCTGCAGGGCCCGCCGGCGGTCGGCGTTGCTATACAGCTCCCGCGGAAAGCCCGCCCTGCGTCCGTCGAGGCGGACCCGCAGCTTGGAGGGAGAGGCAAAGGGATCTCCCTGCACGTAGTCCACGTACAGCTCGAACTCGTCAACCCGATAGCTTCCCCTGATGTCCTTGTATGCCTTGTATCCCCTGCCGTCGATTCTCGCCAGCTCTGCCCTGAGATACTCTGCATCCCGTGTGACGCTCACCATATCCCTCCATAGATACCCCAATGAGTCCAACTCTCACCTGCAATTATAGGGAATCTGCCTCCCCGGGGCAAAAGATGGGTCCCAACCAAACGAAAGGAGACCGACGGCGAAGGGACGTGCGCCGACACGAGAAGCGTGAACGCTGGCGATTCCCGTTCGGATGGACAGTCGGGCTCAGGTCAGACCAGGAAAGGTAACCGGCTGCCGCCTACCAGTGAGAGAGGGGCAGCCGACGGTGGACAGCATTTCTTCATAGTCACTTCATCGCGGCAATTCGGCGACGTCGAGCGTGAACGGCAAAGACACGGCTCAATCCTGCGGCCTCCGCAGGGTCTCAAGCCACTCCTGGGGCACCAGGCAGATGAAGCGCAGTACCTGGTCACCAGTGTTGCGGAAACGGTGCATCGCGTCTCCGGGCACAAGGATGGTATCACCGGGACCGATCTCCCTCTCGCCCTGCTCGCTCACCGCCACGCCCTCGCCGGAAAGCACAAACACCTCGTGCTCCCACCAGTGGCTATGGTAGGGTGTGGCATGACCGGGCTCGACCTCAAAGACACGCATGTTGAAGAAGGGGGCGCCCTCGTCCGGGCCGATGGCCACGCGCATGGTCACCCCCTCAACTTCCATCCTGGCTTCCACCTCGCGATAGTTTCGGATGTGAATCATTTTCTCCTCCCCTCAACGCGACACAGATGTCCCGGGAACCCGTGACGCTGGCGCGTCGCGAGTGCCTCGCTTCGGGCTCGATCCCCACCGCTCAATCTGTCCCCGCATGAACACTACCGACAAGTCTGAAGCTTCACCTGCAATTATAGGCAATACGCACTGCCGGGGCAAAGAAGACCGACAGGGGGACGTGGTGTCCCTCGCGCACCCCGGAGACTGCCACGGATCATCGGACCGCTCTCCCCGCACCATCTCCAGTTCAGCCGTGGAATTCTCGCCCTTCATGGCGGAGCACCATGTCGTAGCCCCTCTCATCGATTATCTCCTTGATCTGTTTCCCGGATTGGGTTGATCCAGGAAGTAATGTACGGTCGCACCCGCCTCAGGGCGAGCTTCCCCCCGCCGCTCAGGGGCCTGAAGTACCTCATCCTGGTCGCGACGCTTCCCCTGGCCGCCTGGTGGACGGACGCGTCCGGTATGGAATTGCCCTACTACTGCGCCTACCTGTGTCCCGCCGGTACCCTGCAGGCGGGCATCCCCCTCATCATCCTGAATCCTGCCCTGGGCCAGCTGGCCGGATGGCGGTTCACCTGGAAGATCGCCCTGATGACTGTCATTCTCATCACCTGTCTGGTGATGTACCGACCATTCTGCCGCGGACTGTGCCCGCTGGGCGCCTTCTACGGTCTTCTGAACCGGTGCTCCCTGTGGCGGCTGCATCTCAGGGCCGCAGCATGCACAGGCTGCGGCCGCTGCGACAGCGTCTGTCCCGCCGGCCTGAACGTGAGGGAACAGATGAATCACCCCGAGTGCATACGATGTCTGCGCTGCGTCGGCGCCTGTCCCGAGGGCGCACTGCACTGGGGACTGCGGGGCGAGACCGAGGCTGATATTTGAAAGACGGTGAAGGGAGGTGTCTAGAATGGTTCCAGCTGACATTAGGAGGACCCTGGCAATCCTTCTTCTTTCGGCCATGATGCTCGCCGGCGCCTGCGGACCGGCCTCCGTCGGTCCCGCTCCTACTGCGGGAGACACCGCCCCGCCCGGGCAGATACAGCTGTTGGACGAGGGCAGTGTGGACTTTCCCGAGTACCTCCGGGGAAAGGTGGTCGTTCTCAGCTTCTTCTCACCGGGCTGACGCCCCTGCGTGCAGGAGGTGCTGCAGTTGCAGCCCCACATCACCGCATGGCAGGAAAGGGGCATTGAGGTGGTGTTTGCCACCCGGTCCGCTGAGTCTTCCATCCTGTCATTCATCGACGAAAACGACGTGATCATGCAGGTCCTGCTGGATGGGGATGGCCAGCTGCACTCCAGCTATGGTGTCTCCGGAATCCCGGCTATCTTCGTGATCGACGCCGGGGGCATCATTCGTCACACAGAAACGGGATGGGGATCCGGTTCAGTGCAGACGCTCGGCGAATGGGTTGAGGAGCTGGTCGACTAGACTAGTGCCCAGTCATCAAGGGCGCAACCCCTGATGGAGATGGGGAACCCGGGGTCATCAGTCATATTCAAAGTACTTTGTCTTACTGTGACCCCTCTCACCCATATTAAAGGTGTGGGGCCCACGTCTTTAATTGGCATGGCATTGCATGTAAGACCTGCCTGGAAATGGTACGCGCCGGCCGCCCTTGCCGCGCGTTTTCGGGTCATACCCGGCCGGGCGGAGAGGTCGTGAGCCACTCCCCAGCCGCCGCTTCTGCTCGAATCCGCCGCTGCCCCGGCGAAAACACCTGACTCCTCCTCGACATCAGGTGATTTCATTCCGTGCACCTGGCAAACGGAAGCAATCCGGGCTACAATTGTGCTAGTGACAGCCTGGGTGCGGAAATGAGATGGGAGGTATGCAGATGAAGATCGGCATCATCGTCTATTCACAGACCGGCAATACCTTTTCCGTGGCACAGAAGATCAGTCAGAGACTTGAGCGGGCCGGACACTCAGCAGAGGTCCAACGGGTGAGGGTCAGGGGCGATGAGACCCCCAGCAGGGCCGGAAACATCGTGCTGAGCAGTGCTCCGAAAGTAGACGGCTACGACGCCCTCATCTTGGGGGCTCCGGTGCAGGCCTTCTCGCTGGTCCCGGTGATGACCACCTATTTGGGCCAGCTGCCGTCGCTGGAAGGCACTCCCGTGGCCTGCTTCGTCACCAAGCAGCTGCCCTTCAACTGGACGGGCGGGAATCGGGCGGTGGGCAGGATGAAGAGACTCTGCGAGTCCAAGGGGGCGGACGTTCGCGCGACAGAGATCGTGATCTGGTACCAATCGCGACGCGCCGAGAGCATCCGCAGGTGCGTCGACAGGCTCGGCAGTCTATTTGCCATCTGAGGGGGCAATGCCCATGAGCAGAAAAGTGACCATTGTGCTGGTAATCGTGGCGGCAGTGGCCCTCGCCGGTTATCTGACGATGGGGCGCATTCAGTCAAACCTCGAGCGGTTGGCTCTTTCACCCGTACAGGACGTCGATCTGTCGACCGTGCCGGACGGCACCTACGACGGCTCACACGGGGTGTTTCCCGTCTCAGTTGAGGTGCGAGTGACAGTTCAGGATCACCGGATGACGCGCATCGAGCTGGTTAACCTAACTTCCCCCTCCCCTGACTAGCATTGAAGCCCTACCAGTCAAGGCTGGAGGGGCATTTT
>JAWOBW010000222.1:0-12239 GCA_046484105.1 Bacillota bacterium | reverse complement strand
CGGACTTCGACCGGCGGTGGGAGAGAACCCTGGTTGACAAGATCGAGGCCATCTCGGGCGTCAGGGAGGTGGTTTTCGTCTCCAGGGAGATGGCTCTCGACCGGCTGCGGGACCAGTTTGGCTCGCAGGCGGACCTGTTGGATGCGGTGGAGGAGGACAACCCCCTGCGCGACTCGGTGGAGGTCACCGTGGTCAGCTCGGGCGACACCAGTGCAGTGGTGCGCGCCCTGAGTCAGCTGGACAGCATCGAGGACGTGGCTTACCAGCGGGAAGTGGTGGACAAGATATACACGCTGACCGAGGCGCTTCGTGCTGCCGGCATGGCCCTGGTTTTCGTCCTCGGTGGAGTGACCTTTCTGCTTATAAGCAACACGGTCAGACTGTCCATTTACGCCCGGCGCAAGGAGATTGAGGTCATGCGCCTGGTCGGGGCCAGTTCGGGGCTTATCTGGGGCCCGCTGGTGGTGGAGGGGATGCTTCTGGGGTTGATCGGGGCCGCGGTGGCGGGCGGCGTGATCGCCTGGGGTTACATAGATCTGGTGACTGCAGTCGAGAACTCGATTCCCTTCGTGCCCCTGGTGGGGCCGCGGCCGCTGCTGGAGAATCTGATGCAGCTGTTGGTGCTCTGTGGAGTGATAATCGGCGTCATCAGCAGTTGGTTTTCTGTGCGGCGCTATGCCCGCGCATGATTGCGAGGAGAGATGAATGTGTCCGAGTTGAAGAACGGGCCACGGAAGTGGCCGCGAAGAGCGATGATCGTTTCTCTTCTGCTCCTGCTTGTGCTGTCCGCCGTTGCCCCCCCGATGTCGCGCCCGGTGGCGGAGGCCTCCTCGTCGACCATTCGAAGCGAAATTGAGGAGCTGAGAGACAGCCTCTCGCGGGTTCAGGGCAACCTTGAGCAGTATCAACGTGATCTCGTCCAACTGCAGGGAGAGAAGGAGGGCGTGTCGCGGGAGCTGGGAGAGATTCAGCTCGAATTGCGCCAGGTGGAGGCGGAGTTGGAGGAGGCCAGGATCTCGCTTGACCTGGCGGAGATGGAGGTCCTGCAGGCGGCCGAGGACCTGGACCAGGCCCAGGCCGAGCTTGACCGGAGGGTGGATCTTCTGCACCGCAGGGTGCGGGCCATGTACGAACTGGGCACGGTGACCTACCTGGAGGTTCTCCTCAGTGCGACCAATTTCAGCGATTTCGTGCGGCGCTTTCAGATGCTGCAGGATATCACCGTCCAGGACGTCAGCATCGTCGATGCGGTCAGTCATCAGAAGGCGCTGGTGGAGGCGCGGAAGGAGACCTGGGAGGCCCGCAGGGAGGAGGCGTCACAGTGGCGCGACGAGGTGGCGGCCAGGAGTGAGTCCCTCTCGGCGACCGTCGCCCGGTACCAGGACAGGCTGACTGAGCTGACCGACCGGCAGGAAGAATACCGGGCGGCCATGGACGAGATGGAGCGGAGATCGGAGCAGATCGCCCGCGAGATCACGGAGAAGCAGCGAGAGATGGCCCTGGCGGAGGGCGTTCCCTACCTGGAGTGGCCCCTGAAGCCGGGATCGTACTGGATCTCCTCACCCTTCGGCAATCGCTACCACCCCATCCTGGGACAGTGGCGCCTGCACACGGGAGTTGACCTGGCGGCCTCTTCGGGGACGACCATACGGGCTGCTGGCGACGGCATTGTGCTGGATGCCGGCTGGATGGGCGGGTACGGTCTCACGGTGATAATTGCGCACACCTCGACCGTCTCCACGCTTTACGCCCACGCCTCCTCAGTGCTGGTCAGCGGCGGGCAGACCGTGAGCGAGCGCCAGGCGATCGCCCGGGTGGGCAGCACCGGGTGGTCCACCGGGCCCCACCTTCATTTTGAGGTGCGGGTGGACGGAGAGCCCAAGGATCCCACGAAGTATCTTCCCGCCCGGTGAGGAGACGAGATGATGACTCCTTTGCAGTTGAAGGAGAGACTGGACAGATTTCCCCGGGCACCCCTGGGCATCTTTCCCACCCCCCTGCAGCCCCTGCTCCGGCTGGGAGAGAGCATCGGGTGCCCGGAGCTGTACATGAAGCGCGATGACCTCACTGGCCTGGGCATGGGAGGGAACAAGACCCGCAGCCTGGAGTTCCTTCTGGGCGAGGCCCTGAGTTCCGGGGCCGACACGGTGATCACGTCCGGGGCCCCCCAGTCCAACCTCTGCTGCCTGACGGCCGCGGCCTGTGCCCGGCTGGGCCTGGACTGCATTCTGATCCACAATTCCCGGCCGCCCGAGTCCCTGACTGGCAACCTGTTTCTGAGTCACCTGTCGGGCGCCGAGCTCCGCTTCGTGGGCGAGGTGGACGAGTCGCATCGGGAGGAGATCGTCTGGGAAACCGCCGGGGCCATGGGCGCCAGGGCTTACGCCGTGCACAGCGGGGGCTCCACTCCCCGCGGGGCGCTGGGATACACCTGGGGGGCGGCCGAGCTCTGCGAGCAGGTGTCCCGACGGGGGATAGAACTGAAGCACGTGGTGATAGTCGGGGCCATGGGGGGGACGGCATCGGGCTTCATCGCGGGCAACGTCCTGTTGGGGGCGCCCTTTCTGACCCACGTGATCAGTGTGGAGTACTCGAGGGAGGTGCTGCGCGGGCTCCTGGAGGACATCGTCGGGGGAGTCCTCGAGCTGCTGGGGGTGCGGCCATCCGGGTCTCCCTTTGACGCCGTCGAGATCTACGATGAGTTTCTGGGAGACGGTTACGGCGCGGCCAACGAGGCGACGCTGGAGGCGGCGCGGCGCGTGGCCCGAACTGAGGGCATTTTCTGTGAGACGGTTTATGTGGCCAAGACCACCTCGGGACTGATCGGACTCATCCGGCGGGGCGACATTCCCTCCGGCGAGGCGGTGTGCGTGTGGCACACCGGTGGGCATCCCACTCTCTTCACCCAGACTCACCTCTTCTCCGGGTGATGCCGAACCCGGATTCCCTTGCGCCAGGCGGACCGTGGACGGACGCGGCGTGGTTGCCGTGTCGTTCAGTGAGAGAGGAGCGCTTCCCGCGGCTCCCCCTGCGCCCGGTGGAAATCTTGCTTCCATTGATCTATCCTTTTAGGTGACGCTGCGCGTCGGGAGATGCTTTCAAACCACATCCTCCATCGGGGGTATGTGGAGGCGCCGGGGCGTAAGATGTTCTTGAGAGGGAGGGGTGTCTGGCTTGCAGGACGAGGACGGCAGTGTGATCAGACTCACCAAGGGGCAGGGCCTGGCCTGCGCAATTGTGTTGATGCTGGTCTCGGCCCTGATCACCTTTGGCGTTACCAATGCCTACATGATAGCTCCCGCCGAACCGGGTGCATCAGATATCATAACTGGAGCCGAGAATTACCCCGAGCTGCTGCACGCGTCTCAGCTCATTCTCGACAACTACTTCGACGAGGAGGGAGTCACCCCCGAGACTCTGGTGGAGGGGGCCATCCGGGGCGTTGTGAGCAGCACCGGGGATCCCTACTCCATGTACTTTGACGCCTCCGCCATGCGGCAGTTTCAGCGCGAGACGGTGGAAGGTGAATACTCCGGGATAGGAACGTCCATCCTTGATGTGGACGGGTACGTCACCATAATGGTCCCCTTCGAGGGGAGTCCGGCGGCGACTACGCCGCACGAGAGTGCTGGCCCAGATGACCCGGTGGGGTTGAGGCCGGGGGACAGGATTCTCCGCGTGGAGGAAATCGACGTGGTGGGAATGACCGCGGAGTACGTTGCCGAGCTGATCAGGGGACCGGTCGGGGAGGTCGTCACGGTCGAGGTAGAGCGACCGGAGACGGGTCAGGTTCTGACGTTTCACATTGAGCGCGACACCATAGAGATACCCACTGCCAGCGGCGAGGTGATCGAGGGGGATCTCGGTTTGATCGTCATCAGCCGCTTCACCACCTACACGCCCGAACAGGTCCGTCACCACATGGCGGAGCTCGAGAAGGCGGGGGTCACTGACCTCATCGTGGATCTGCGCAACAACGCCGGCGGGACGCTGGCGGAATGCGTGGAGGTCGCCTCCCTGTTCGTGCCCGAGGGACCGGTTGTTACCACGGTGGACCGCGAGGGTGTGACGGACGTTCGCGAGGCGAGCGGAGAGGGGTATCCCGGGAGGATCGTGGTGCTGGTGAACGAATTCAGCGCCAGTGCGGCGGAGATTCTCGCCGGGGCGCTCCGGGACCGGCTGGAGGTCCCCCTGGTGGGACAGAGAACCTTCGGGAAGGGATCGGTGCAGCATCTATACTACCTGGACCCCGCCAAGCCCTCCGGGATGAAGATCACCACGGAGCGGTATCTGACGCCCTCCGGTTATAGCATCGAGGAGGAGGGTGGGCTTCAACCCGACGTCGAGGTCGCCTGGCCCGAGGATGCTGCGATGGGCGATCCCGAGACGGATCCCCAGCTGCGGCGCGCCATTGAGTTGATGCGCGGCCAGTGAATCGAGAGAGGTTCGAATCCCGGGCAGGGAGGGTCTTGTGGTGAACTTGCATCCTCTGCTTGAGCTGGCCAGAGACATATTGATGAGAGTTCCCCTCAGCCTCCTGCCCCTCAGCGCCAGCGGGATCCTCTTCTGGCTGGTGGCCTTTCTCGTGTGGTCCCAGTACCGCCGGGTCGCCGGAATGGAGCGCAAGATCCACGGATTCGTCATCAACGATCCCTACAGGAGCACCGTCAGCGCGGCGGGTTACGGCATCGTGGCGGGGATCATCGGGAGCATAATACTGGTCTTCACCGGGGTGGTGCTGTTTCAGCAGGACATAATCTACCTGTGGCCGGTGGCCCTGGTCCTCATGCTGGTGAACCCGCGCTTTCTGTGTTTTTCCTACGCCGCCGGCCTGCTCGCTCTCTCCCACCTGATCCTGGGCTGGCCGGCGCAGATGAACGTGGCCGGGATCATGGCGCTGGTGGCCATCCTGCACCTGATGGAGGGCCTGCTGGTGTTGCTGAGCGGCGACGCGGTGTGCACGCCGGTGTACCTTAGGCAATCGGAGCGAGTGGTGGGCGCCTACCTCATCCAGCGCTTCTGGCCCATCCCCCTGATGCTCATATTCTTTCTGCAGATCTCCCCGGAGATGCTGGGGGAAACGGTCGAGATGCCCGGGTGGTGGCCCCTGATCGAGGTCGCTCCCCCGGCGGGTGCGAACTGGACCCGGATCATGACCTCGGTGGTGGCCGCCCTGGGATACTCGGACATTGCGGTCACCGAACGGCCGCGGGTCCGGGCGCGTCGCAGCGCCCATCACCTGTGGATCTTCAGCATCATCCTGCTGTCCCTGAGTTGGGGGATAGCCCACATACGTTCTCTGGTGTGGGTGGCGGCGCTCTTCAGTCCCCTGGGACACGAGGCCATGGTGAAGTACGGGGGAAACCGGGAGATGAGGGGTCCGCCCGGGTTCGTCTCCTCTGAAGAGGGAGTTGCCCTGCTGGACGTTCGCCCCCGCGGGCCCGGCTATCGCCTGGGGCTGCGTCGCGGCGACGTGGTGCTGGCCGTCGACGGGGAGGCCGTTTCCGGCCGGCGCGAGCTGGCCGCCGCCCTGGCGGCCGCGGATCGCGCGGTGGAGCTGTCAGTGAGGCGAGCGGGTGAGGAACTCGTCCTCCGGGGTCGCAGGCCTGGAGGAAGGGGCGGTCTCGAGGTGGTTACCGCGCCGGAGGAGGGCGACCACCAGCACGTTGACCTGTCCCGGGGGGGAGTGCTGGCGGGGGTTTGGCGCCGGCTGCTGCGGAAATTCGGATCATCTTGACCCTTGCACGAACGTACGTTCGATGGTAATGTTGGTTTCCAGGGGGGATTGCGATGTCGCGCTTCGAGCTGGTTTCTGACTTCCATCCGCGAGGGGACCAACCCGAGGCGATCGAGGAGATCGTCTCACTGATGCGGGAGGGCAGGGAGGCGGCGACCCTGCTGGGGGTGACGGGGTCCGGCAAGACCTACACCGTGGCCTGCGTGATCGAGAAGCTGCAGATTCCGACCCTGGTGGTGGCGCACAACAAGACGCTGGCCGCCCAGCTGTGCAGCGAATTCCGCACGTTCTTCCCGAACAATGCGGTGGAGTACTTCGTGAGCTATTACGACTACTACCAGCCAGAGGCATACATTCCCCAGACCGACACCTACATCGAGAAGGACGTGTTGATCAACGACGAGATCGACAAGCTGCGCCATTCGGCCACCAGCGCCCTCTTTGAGCGACCCGACGTCATCATTGTGGCCTCGGTCTCCTGCATTTACGGGCTGGGTTCGCCCATAGATTATCAGAATCTGGTGCTGTCGGTGCGCCGCGGGATGCGCCGGGGTCGGGATGAGATGATGAGGGCCCTGGTCGACATCCAGTACCGGCGCAACGACGTGAACTTCCAGCGGGGAACCTTCCGCGTCCGGGGCGACGTACTGGAGGTATTTCCCGCCTCCTCGACGGAGAACGCGGTGCGAATCGAGCTGTTCGGGGACGTCATAGAGCGCATAACCGAAATCGACACCCTGACCGGGGAGGTGTTGGGCGAGCGCGATCACGCCGCCATATACCCGGCCACCCATTACATAACCGAGAGTGAGAAGAGGCGGCGCGCGGTGGTCTCCATCGAACGGGAGCTGGAAGAGAGGCTGTGCCAGCTGAGGGAAGAGGGGAAGCTGCTGGAGGCGCAGCGGCTGGAACAACGCACCCGCTACGACCTGGAGATGCTGCGGGAGGTGGGCTACTGCACGGGGATCGAGAACTACTCCCGCCATCTCACCGGCCGCGAGCCGGGACTTCCCCCGTACACGCTGCTGGACTACTTCCCTCGCGATTTCCTTACGGTGCTGGATGAATCCCACCGGACGGTACCCCAGATCGGGGCGATGTATTCGGGCGACCGGTCGCGGAAGGAGACCCTGGTGGGCCACGGTTTCCGCCTGCCCTCGGCTTTCGACAACCGGCCCCTGACCTTCGAGGAGTTCACCGCTGAGATCGGGCAGGTCCTGTACGTGTCGGCCACCCCGGGCGAGTACGAGATGGCCAACAGTGCCCGGGTGGTGGAGCAGATCGTGCGTCCCACCGGGCTTCTGGATCCCGAGGTCGAGGTCAGACCGGCATCGGGACAGGTCGACGACCTGGTGGGCGAACTCAGGGAGCGGGTGGCCCGTAAGGAGCGGGTTCTGGTCACCACGCTCACCAAGAGGATGGCGGAGGAGCTGACTGACTACCTCAAGGACCTGGACCTGCAGGTCCGCTACCTGCACGCGGAGATCGACACCCTGGAGAGGATGGAGATCATCCGCGATTTGCGCCTGGGCGTGTTCGACATACTGGTCGGGATCAACCTCCTGCGGGAGGGTCTCGATCTGCCCGAGGTGTCGCTGGTCGTGATCCTGGATGCGGACAAGGAGGGCTTCTTGCGATCGGAGACCTCCCTGGTGCAGACTATCGGCCGGGCGGCGCGGCACGTCAACGGAAAGGTGATCATGTACGGGGACCGCATCACCGGTTCCATGCAGAGGGCGATAGAGGAGACTTACCGCCGCCGGGACATCCAGGAGCAGTTCAACCGGGAGCACGGAATCACCCCGGAGACGGTGCGCAAGGCGGTGCGGGACGTTATCGAGGCAACCCGGGTGGTGGGCAGGCCCGAGGCCCTCAAGGACAGGGAGTTGAAGGATGTGCGGGCGCGGGATGTGCCGAAACTGGTGGCGGATCTGCGGAAGGAGATGAACAGGGCCTCAGCCGACCTGGAGTTTGAACGGGCCGCCGTCCTTCGTGATATGATAATTGAACTGGAGCAGCAGGGGAAAAAATCGAGCTAATTCGGCCGCGGAGGTGCAGTTGTGGGGACTGACAATATTGTCGTGCGCAGGGCGCGGCAGCACAACCTGAAGAATGTGACCGTCACCATACCGAGGAACGCGCTGGTGGTGGTCACGGGCATCTCGGGCAGCGGCAAGAGCTCGCTCGCCTTTGACACCATCTACGCCGAGGGGCAGAGGCGCTACGTGGAGTCTCTCTCCGCCTACGCGCGGCAGTTCCTGGGTCAGATGGACAAACCCGATGTGGAGCACATCGAGGGCCTGTCACCCGCCATTTCCATAGATCAGAAGGCGACCAGCCACAATCCCAGGTCGACCGTGGGCACCGTCACCGAGATTCATGACTACCTGAGGCTGCTGTATGCGCGGGTGGGTCAGCCCCACTGCCCGACCTGCGGGCGCGTCATATCGGGCCAGACGGTGGACCAGATGGTGGACCAGCTGCTCGAGCTGCCCGAGGGGACGCGCTTCCAGGTGCTGGCCCCGTCGGTGCGGGACCGCAAGGGGGAGCACGAGAAGTTGTTCGACGACATACGCCGGGCCGGTTTCGTCCGGGTCCGGGTGGACGGCGAGGTCTGTCTGCTGGAGGACGCCCCGCCCCTGGACCGGAACCGCCGGCACACGGTCGAGATCGTGGTGGACCGCCTGGTGATGCAGAAAGACCTGGCGAACCGTCTGGCGGATTCCCTGGCCACCGCCCTGTCCTGGGGCGACGGGCTGGCCATCATCGATGTCATCGACGGTGAGGACATCACGCTGAGTGAACACATGGCCTGCCCCGACTGCGGCTTCAGCCTGGAAGAGCTGACGCCGCGGATGTTCTCCTTCAACAGCCCCCAGGGCGCGTGCCGGGAGTGCGACGGGCTGGGACAGAACCTGGTGGTGGATCAGGACATGGTCATACCGGACCGCTCCATGACCCTGGAGGAAGGAGCGGTGGCCCCGTGGAGTCGGGGCGAGTACTACCCGCAGCTGCTGGCGGCGGCCTGCGCCCACTGGGACATTCCCATGGATGTGCCGGTGTCCGAGCTGGATCCGTCGGCGCTGGATATCATACTCGGCGGCGGGGGCGACGAGAAGATGCTCTTCGTCTATCGCAACCGCTACGGGCGCTCGCGGCGCCGTCATCGAATCTTCGAGGGGGTCATCCACAACCTGACCCGCAGGCACCGGGAGTCATCCTCGGAGTCGGCGCGCTCCTTCATTGAGGAGTTCATGGTGCACCGTCCCTGCCCGTCGTGCGGGGGAGCTCGCCTGCGGCCTGAGATCCTGGCCGTCACCGTGGGTGACAAGAACATTGCCGAGGTCTCGTCGATGTCGATCCGGGATGCCCACCGGTTCTTCGCCAGACTGCGGCTGAGCGGGTCCGACGCGGTGGTGGCGCGACAGATCCTGCGCGAGGTGCAGAAGAGGCTGAAGTTTCTCATCAACGTGGGGCTCTCATACCTCACCCTCAGCCGGGCGGCGGCCACCCTGGCCGGCGGGGAATCGCAGCGCATAAGGCTGGCCACCCAGATCGGGTCCGGACTGGTGGGGGTGCTGTACATACTGGACGAGCCCAGCGTGGGGCTGCACCAGCGCGACAACCGCAGGCTGTTGGACACACTGGCGAGCCTGCGCGACCTGGGCAACACGGTCATCGTGGTCGAACACGACGAGGAGACGATTCTGCGGGCCGACCACGTGATCGACATAGGTCCCGGGGCCGGCGACAGCGGGGGACAGGTGGTGGCCGAGGGCACCCCGCGGGAGATCATGGACTGTCCGGACTCGATCACCGGGCAGTATCTGAGCGGTGAGCGCCAGATTCCCACCCCGCGCGAGCGCCGGCGTCCGGGAGCGAAGTGGCTGGTGGTCAGGGGGGCGCGGGAGCACAATCTCAAGGCGATCGATGTCGAGATACCTCTGGGGCTGTTTGTCGGCGTCACCGGTGTCTCGGGTTCGGGAAAGAGCACCCTGGTTCACGACATACTGTATCGGCAGCTGGCCCATGATCTGAACCGGGCGCACTACCCGGCGGGACGGCACGACGGCATACTGGGTGGGGAGCACTTGAGCAAGGTGGTGGAGATTGACCAGTCGCCCATCGGTAGGACTCCGCGGTCAAATCCGGCCACCTACACCGGAACCTTTGACTTCATCCGCGAGGTGTTCGCCAGCACGCCGGAGGCCAGGATGCGCGGTTACGAGAAGGGGCGGTTCAGCTTCAATCTCAAGGGGGGGCGGTGTGAGGCCTGCAGGGGACAGGGCATCGTCAAGATTGAGATGCATTTCCTCCCCGACATATACGTTCCCTGCGAGGTGTGCGCCGGGCGACGCTACAACCGCGAGACCCTGGAGGTCCGGTACAAGGGTGCCACCATCGCCGACATTCTGGAGATGACCGTCGACGAGGCGAGTCGCTTCTTCTCGGACATTCCCCGCATCGCCGATCACCTGGAAACCCTGCGGGACGTCGGCCTCGGATACATCAAGCTCGGTCAGCCGGCGACGACCCTGTCCGGCGGCGAGGCGCAGAGGGTGAAGCTGGCCTCGGAGCTGAAGCGCCGCTCGAACGGCGACACCCTGTATCTTCTGGATGAGCCCACCACCGGCCTGCACAGTGCCGACATTCACCAGCTGCTCAAGGTCCTTCAGCGGCTGGTGGACGAGGGTGCGACGGTGGTCATCATTGAACACAATCTCGACGTGATCAAGAGCGTCGACCACATCATCGACCTGGGACCGGAGGGAGGAGAGGACGGGGGCCGCATCGTCGCGGTGGGTTCGCCAGAGGAGGTGGCCGCCGCCGGGGAATCTCACACGGGAAGGTATCTTCGGGACCTGCTGTTGCGGTCTCTGCCGAAGGACGATCTGGTCGGCGTGGGAGGGGAGCTTCCGGAGGTGTCCTCGTGTGAGTGAGGGGCTTGAGCACCGGGCCGCCGATCTTCCCCCGGCACCGGGGGTCTACCTGTTCCGGGATGAGGCCGGCGAGGTCATATACGTGGGCAAGGCGCGTTCGCTGCGCAACCGGGTTCGCTCCTACTTCGGATCAGCGGCGGCCCTGAACACACGAACGCTGAAGATGCTCAACGCGGCGGTCGACCTCGAAACCATCGTCACGGACAATGAACTCGAGGCCCTCATCCTGGAGTCCAACCTCATCAAACGCCATCGGCCCAAGTACAACATACGCCTGAGGGACGACAAGCAGTACCCTTACGTGGCGGTGACCACCGGGGAGGAGTTTCCCCGCGTCCAGGTGGTGCGGGGGCCGGAGGAGGACGATCATCACTACTTCGGTCCCTTCACCACCAGCGGTCTGCTGCGCCAGACCCTGAATCTGCTGCGCAAGGTCTTCCCGTACCGCACCTGCAGCGACAGGAGACTCCGGGCCGGGGGCAGGCCGTGTCTTCACCATCAGATGGGCCGCTGCCTGGCCCCGTGCAGCGGGGATGTCGACCCGGACGAATACGGGGAGATGATCGATGGCCTGATTCGCTTTTTCTCGGGGGATACTGACGGCCTGATCCGGGAGATCCGGGAAAAGATGGAGCGGGCGGCGGAGGAGCTGGACTTCGAACGGGCCGCCACCTTGCGCGACCAAGTCGCTGCCCTGAGGCAGGTGAGCGAGCGGCAGAAGATGATAGCATCCTCGGCGGAGGAGCAGGACATCGTCGGCCTGGCGCGCAGCGGCGAGCTCACCTCCATGACGCTGATGTACATGCGGGAGGGCAGAATTGTCGGGCAGGACAGTTTCTCGATTGCGGCCGGCAGTGACGACAGCGACGGCGAGATCCTGGCGGCCGTGCTGCGGGAGTACTACGCCGATGTCCCCCTCGTGCCCAGGCGGATCGAGGTGCCCAGCCTCCCGGCGGGGGCCGAAACCTTGCGGCAGTGGCTGAGCGCCCGGCGGGGAAGCAGGGTGTTTCTGCACCGGCCGCAGCGGGGGGAGAGGAGGCGCCTGGTGGAGATGGCCTGCCGAAACGCCGAGGTCCACCTGGCGGAGATGGAGAGGGAGGATCCCTCCGACCTGCTGGCGGCCGAGCTGAACCTGCCTTCGACGCCCGCACGCATCGAGTGCTACGACATCTCCAACCTGTCGGGAGGGGCAGCGGTGGGTTCGATGGTGGTGTTCGAGGGGGGCATGCCCGCCCGCTACGCCTACCGCCGGTTCAGGATCCGGGACGTGGAGGGACCCGACGATTTTGCCATGATGCAGGAGGTGCTGCGGCGTCGGTTGGACCGCCTACACCCGTCCGATTCCCTGGTGGCGGAAAAGGATCCCTCCTTTGCTGCCGCGCCCGATCTGATCCTGGTCGACGGGGGAGCGGGTCAGGTCTCGGTCGCGACGCGCATTCTGCAGGAGAAGGGGCGCCCCGACATAACCGTGCTGGGCCTGGCCAAGCGCGAGGAGTTGATCTACCGTCCCGGGCAGCAGCAACCTGAGGGCCGGCGAATCCTCCGCCAGCCGGACTGGGTGC